>DAICZK010000169.1 GCA_027311185.1 Sulfuriferula sp. | reverse complement strand
TGTGCGGGTTGAGTTTGCAACGCGACCAGATTGATTTTGTTGTGCTTCGATTTTTCGAGTGCGGCGGGTTTTCTGCTGGCCGCATTTTCTGGTTGGATTATTTGGACTTGGGTGTTTTGGGTGGATTTATGGTTCAAACGGACGTTCTCATTATCGGCAGCGGTCTCGCGGCTTTAACAGCGGCGCTGCATTTGGCCGATACGATGCAGGTCACTATTCTGACAAAAAAAAGTTTGCGGGAATCGTCCAGCGCCTGGGCGCAGGGCGGGATTGCTGCGGTATTGGCGGATGACGACACGATGGAGGCGCACGTTCAGGATACGCTGATCGCGGGGGCCGGTTTGTGTAACGAGGCGGCGGTGCGTTATGTGGTGGAGCAAGGTAGCTCGGTCGTGCAGTGGCTGGTTCAGCTAGGCGTGCCGTTTACCGCCGATCCGGATAATAAGACCGGTTTTCACCTGACGCGCGAAGGCGGCCACAGCGCGCGGCGGATTATACACGCGGCCGATGCGACCGGGCGGGCGGTGCAGAGTACTTTGTGTGAACAGATCCGGCGGCATCCGAATATTACTTTGCTTGAACAGCATATTGCGATTGACCTGATTACGGGCGCGAAACTGGGTTACGCTGATCAGCGCTGTTATGGCAGTTATGTACTCGACAGCGAGCGCGGAGAGGTGAAAACCTTCGTCGCCAAACACACGGTGCTGGCGACGGGCGGCGCGGGCAAGGTTTATCTGTATACCACCAATCCCGATGTGGCGACCGGCGACGGAGTGGCGATGGCGTGGCGGGCGGGGTGCAGCATCGCTAATATGGAGTTTGTCCAGTTTCATCCTACTTGTTTGTATCATCCTCTGGCCAAGTCGTATTTGATTTCCGAATCGGTGCGCGGCGAAGGTGGGATATTAAAGCTGCCGGACGGGACGCGGTTTATGCCCATGCACGACGCGCGGGGCGAGCTGGCGCCGCGCGATGTGGTCGCGCGGGCGATTGACAGCGAAATGAAAAAGCGAGGGCTCGATTGCGTGTTTCTCTATATATCGCACCAGTCGCCCGAGTTTATCATCGAGCATTTCCCCAATATTTATGAGCGCTGCAAGAGTTTTGGCATCGACATCACGTGCGAGCCGATCCCGGTGGTGCCTGCGGCGCATTATAACTGCGGCGGGGTGATCACGGATTTGTCGGCGCAAACCGATCTGGAAGGGCTGTATGCGGCGGGCGAGGTGACTTGTACCGGGCTGCACGGCGCGAACCGGCTGGCGAGTAATTCGCTTCTGGAGTGTCTGGTCTTCGGCCGCGCCGCGGCGCGTGCGATACTCGCCGCCCCGCCGGTCGCGATGGTGGATATTCCGGAGTGGGACGAGAGCCGGGTCGTGGACGAGGAAGAAGAAATCGTGCTCGCGCACAATTGGGACGAATTGCGCCGGTTCATGTGGGATTACGTCGGTATCGTACGTACCGACAAGCGCTTGCATCGCGCGGCGCGCCGGATTGCGTTGCTGACCGAGGAAATCAATGACTATTATCAGAACTTCAGGGTCAGCAATGATCTGGTCGAATTACGCAATCTGGTCACCAACGCCGACCTGATCGTGCGCTGCGCCCAGTTGCGCCATGAAAGCCGGGGTTTGCATACCAGTAGCGATTATCCGCAAACCGGCGCTGTGCCTATGGATACGGTATTGCGCAAACGCGAGTAACAGGCGCTAGGTTAAGTCGCTGGCGGGTGCATCAGCCGGATTTTCGCCGAATACATCCTGATACGAGGTGTAATAACTGATGAAAGAGATGGGGATCATCACCAAAAAACCCAGCATCAGCGGCAACGAGGCGAGCAGCAGCAGGCCGAATGTGATCGCGCCGTAGACCAGGAACGGGGCAAAATTGGCTTGGCAGGCGGCGAGGCTGGTTTTCATGGCGGCGACGGCGCTCATGTTGCCGAAGACGACTAATGCCGGGGCGAACCAGTAAGCCATGAGTAGCGGCAGCAGCAGGGCGAGACCGACCAATACCGGTAGGGGGGCTATGTCGGCCAGATGGGAGGCGGTGATGCTCTGCGCGTCGGGATGTCCCGCCGTCAGGGCATGGACCAGCGGTTGGCCGCCCAGATAGCCCATGATCGCGAGGATGATGAGCCCGCCGGTCAGATAGATGCCGCCCACGGTAATCAGTTGCGCCCCATGACTCTTGAAACCGGCTAACAGATGGGTGATTTCGAGCTCTTCGCCGTTTTTCTGCGCGTCGCAGCCCAAAATCAGTCCGGCGGTCAGCGCCGGTGCGATGAGCTGAAAAAACAGCGTGCCCAGCACCGGTATCATTCCCAGTAATGCGCCGAGCAGTAACAGGGTGGCGCAGAGCGCGATCCAGATTAGCGGGCTCATTTTAAAGAGCCCGAAAGCCTGTTTGATCCAAAGCCAGCCGTGGCCGGCGGGAACTCTGCGTGCTTTCATGGTGTCGGCGCCCATTGATTAAGTGATTGGAACATACGTTAGTGTCTCGTTGCGACCAACGCCGGGCGCAGATTTGCAGTAAGCCTGGCATTTGGTCAGGTTATTCATGGGTGAGTCTTGCGCTGCTAATCATGATCGATCCAGATGCGCGTTAATGTCGGTTGCGCCTGGATACGGTGTTGCAAAATGCGCTGAAAATGCGTCGGGTCTTTGGCATGGGTCATTTCTCCGGCGCGCGGAAAATGCAGATCATATAACCTCGATACCCAGAACCGCAGTGCGGCGGCGCGCAGCATGACCGGCCACGCGCCCCGTTCTATCGCGCTGAGCGGACGCACGCCGTGATAAGCATTCAACAGCGCGCGAGTCAGAGTGGGGTCGAGTTCTCCCGTAGCGGTCGTGCACCAGTCGTTCGCGGTGATTGCGATATCGTAGAGCCAGGCATCGGTGCAGGCGAAATAAAAATCGATGACTCCTGATATGTCGTCATGCTCGAACAGCACATTGTCGCGAAACAAATCCGCGTGTATCACTCCGCGCGGCAGATCTTGCCAGCGATGCAGCGCCTGGAACCGGATTTCCGCCTGCAGCAGCGTTGCCAACTCGGGGTCCAGATGCGGCAACAGCTGGAGGCTCGTGACCTTCCACCAGTTTGCGCCACGCTGATTTTCGCGCAGCAGGGGGAAATCCTGCCCGGCGAGATGAATCTTTGCCAATACGGCACCTACGGCGGCGCATTGCCCCACGCTGGCCTGCGTTACGGACGCGCCCGAAAGGCGGCTCACTATGCTGGCCGGCCGGTGATTGACCTCGTCCAGAAATGACTGGTGTCGACTGGCGACCGGCTGGGGGCAGGGCACGCCGCGGCTGGACAGATGATCCATCAGCTGCAGAAAATACGGCAGTTCCGTCGGCGTCAGCTGTTCAAATAAAGTGAGCACGTAGTTCCCCTGGCTGGTCGTGAGGAAGTAATTGGTGTTTTCTATGCCTGAGGCAATGCCCTTGAGCACGGTCGGCGCGCCGATCGAAAATCGTTCAAGCAAAGCGCTGGCATCGGCCTCGGTGACGCTGGTAAATACGGACATAAGTGTAGC
>DAICZK010000168.1 GCA_027311185.1 Sulfuriferula sp. | reverse complement strand
ACCCCCGGCGTGACAGGCCGGTATTCTAACCAACTGAACTACCACTCCTGAATTCAAACTGATAGGCTTGAAAGCGTTGGGTTGCATCAGCGCAACTTATTTTGAACTTGATGGATGGCGTCCCCAACGAGATTCGAACTCGTGTTATCGCCGTGAAAGGGCGGTGTCCTAGGCCTCTAGACGATGGGGACATGTAACTTAATCTCAGCCTTGCATTATAGCAGCAATTTACCTGTTTGAAAATAGGGCCATCACCAAACCCATTAACAGTCCAGCAAATCCGGCTGGTATTATCGCTAGCCAGAAACTTGGTTCGCCGTATTTGATCAAACCGATGAAACCGAAAATCAGACCGAATATTACCGCCAGCAGGCTGACCCAGATTGTACCAATACCAACTTTGCACATAGAAGGTTAGCGGCGTTCTCAAATATCTGCCGCTGCTATCGTTCGCGTCAAATGGATTCAACGAAGCGCGCAATTCTACCATCGAAATCGGGCGTGTCAATGTTGTTGACGAATTTTGTCGCTGATAAATTTTCTATGATCGTTTGACTGCGGTTATCTCTGGGTTTAACATTCAAACAATCTAAAGATAATTAGATTATAGGAGATTCCGCTGATGGATGCTCGAGCAATCAAAGATTTGTTGTATGAGCAAGTAACCAGAATCGCTAAAGCTGCGGCCAGTCCCAAGCGGCTGGAGCTGATTGAGGTGCTTAGTCAGGGCGAAAAAAGCGTCGAGCAGTTGGCGCAGGACACCGAGCTTTCGGTCAAACTGACCAGTGCGCATTTGAAAGAATTAAAAGCGGCGCGGCTGGTGGAAGCGCGCCGTGACGGCAAGTATATGGTTTACCGCCTGGCCGATGCGCGCGTCGCCGATTTGTGGGTCATGTTGCGCGAACTTGCCGAGGAGCGCCTGCTGGAGTTGCAGGGCGCTATGCGGCAACTGGTCGAGCGCCCTGACGAACTGACACCTGTTAGCGGTGCGGATTTGCTCGCGCGTGCGCAATCTGGAGAAGTGGTGATTGTCGACGTGCGGCCAGGGGTGGAATACCGGAATGCGCATTTGCCCTATGCGCGTTCCGTTCCTTTGGCTGAATTAAAACAGCGCCTGAAAGAGCTGCCGCCGGATAAATCTATCGTGGCTTATTGCCGCGGTCCTTTTTGCCTGATGGCAAAAGAGGCAGTGACCTTGCTCAGGAAAGAGGGTTTTCCGGCAGCCAGACTTGAAGCGGGGGTGGCGGAGTGGCGTTTGCAGGGATTGCCGCTGGTGACTGAAGCGCCCTGAGCGTCATGGGAGGTCGCCGGGCATTGGTACTGGTATTTTATTGAGGAGATTCAATATGTTTTTCAAGCAGCTGGCGACTAAAGCATCGTCCCTTTCCTATTTTCTGGGTTGCGGGACATTAGGCAAATCCATTGCCGTGGATGTGGTTGCCGGAGATGAAGCATGGTTCGTGGCGGAAGCGCAAAAGGCTAACGTCGCAATCAGTTATGTCGTCGACACGCACGTACATGCCGATCATTATTCCGGCGGCAGACAGTTGGCGGCAAAGTTGGGCGTGCCTTATTGCCTGCACGAAAGCGATGTGGGACTGGTCGAGTTTCCTGTGCGGGGACTGCGCGACGGTGAAGTCCTGGAGCTGGGTAATGTCGCGGTGCAGGTGTTGCATACGCCAGGTCATACCATCGATAGCCTGTGCCTGCTGGTAACCGATAAGCGGCGCGGGCCGGAACCTTGGTTTGTGCTAACCGGCGACACCCTGTTTGTGGGCAGCATAGGCCGCCCCGATCTCGCAGGCCGTGAACAAGAGATGGCCGGACTGCTGTTCGACAGCCTGCATGGCAAATTGCTGAATTTGCCCGAAGCCACTGAAATCTTCCCTGGCCACCAGGCCGGTTCGGTGTGCGGCGCGGGTATTTCGGGCAAGCCGTCTTCGACCATAGGGTTCGAAAAACGCTATAGCGCCGGCTTGCAGATCCCAGACAGGGGTGAATTCGTACGTTACCTCACCGGCGAAATACCCCCGCGCCCTGCGGAAATGGACAAAATAGTCGCGGCTAATATTGCCGCCTGAACGCGATCCGGATGGACGAGGCAAAAGATGGACAAAGCTGTAAATATCAATGGCGCGGCAGGAAAAATGATTTATGCGCGCGGCATCCGCGTCAACCTGAATCAGTTTATTCAGCAGGCAATCCAGGTTTTTTTCGTTGGCTTGATGATAGGGATGGAGCGCAACGTGCTGCCGGTGCTGAGTCAGGATTTCGGCGTGCCCAAAGGCTCGTTTCTGTTTCTGATGTCGTTTGTGGTTTCGTTCGGCTTCGTCAAAGGCATGCTCAATTTTATTGCGGGACGCCTGTCCGAGCGCATAGGCCGCAAAAAAGTATTGCTGTTGGGCTGGCTCGCGGCTGTTCCCATTCCTTTCATGATACTCTATGCCCCCACCTGGGGCTGGATTGTGGCGGCGAATGTTTTTCTCGGTATTAATCAGGGGTTCGCTTGGAGCATGACGGTTACCAGCAAGGTCGATATCACCCGCGCGGAACAGCGCGGTTTTGCCACCGGCGTCAATGAATTCGCGGGTTATGCGGCGGTCGGCCTGGGTGGACTGGCGACCGGTTACCTAGCTATCATATATGGGCCGCGTGTTGCATTATTCGGCTTCACGCTGGCAGTGATAGCGCTTGCTACGGCGATGGCGGCATTGTTCGTTCGTGAGACGTTGCCGTGGGCCAAGGCCGAGAGCGCCGAGCATGCGGGCGGGACTTATATCGGGCACCAGCCGCGTTTCGCGCAAGGGGTATCGGCTCACCCCGGCACCTGGGAAATTTTCACTCTCGTCTCCTTTCGCGACCCGACTCTCAACGCGTTGTGCCAGGCAGGGGTGGTCAACAAGATCGCCGATGCGTTGTTATGGGTGCTGTTTCCGGTTTTTTTGCATGATCGCGGCCTGAGTCTGATTCAGATCGGCTGGGTGACGGCTATCTATGGCCTGGTCTGGGGCGCGTCGCAACTCGTGACCGGTGCTTTGTCCGATGTCCTCGGCCGTAAAAAGCCGATCGTTGCAGGCTTGTGGCTACTCGGCATAGGCGTTGCCAGCGTGCCTGCGGGGCAGAGCATGGTTGCCTGGACAGTCAGCGCGGTCGTGATGGGCATAGGCATGGCGTTGCTTTATCCCAACCTGATCGCGGCGGTCGCGGATATTTCTCATCCACGCTGGCGCAGTTCCGCGCTCGGAACTTACCGTTACTGGCGCGATACCGGTTACGCTATCGGCGCGATTGTGCTGGGCTTGGTGGCGCAATGGGGTAATGGTATAGTACCGGCATTCTGGTTTACTGCTGTAACGCTGGCTTTATCCGGCTTGTTTGTGGTTTTGCGGGCCGAAGAGACCCACCCGGGGCTAATCGCGACGCTGCTGAAAAGCCAATAACTGTTTGTTGTGAGGGATGTCGATGTGTGAGCTTTTTGGGCTCAGTAGTAGTCAGCCGATAGCGGCCACTGCCTGCCCAGCCCGGATTTTGCATAAATTCGCGTGATGATCGCTCAGGATATTGATTGATAGGGAAGTTTTGAGAAGGAGTGGCG
>DAICZK010000167.1 GCA_027311185.1 Sulfuriferula sp. | reverse complement strand
CGACACAATCGCCCGAAGAGGAGCGACGCTATCCAAGCGGGAAGCCGGTGAACGCGTTGAACCGGTTGCTGGCGGGCGTGCGGGATGTGGGTGAAATGGTGGCGTCGGGCCGTTGCAAGGTCAACGATCTGATCATGCTGGTGCTTGAAACCTTATTTTACGGCATGGGGTTTCGCTTTGCCACCGCGTGCATCAAGGACGCTAGAGCGCAGCAATTTCGCGGCCGCATTTCTTTGGGCAAAGACAGCGAGACGCGCCAGACCGGTTTCGCTTTTCCGATAGCGCCGAGCCGGGATTTGTTTTATCTGGCCATGCAGAATGACGTGGATGTCCTGATTTCAGATGCGACGCAGCCTAACGTCAAGGCGCTATTGCCTGCGTGGCATACATGGCTGCTGCCGGATGCCGCGAGCTTTATCGTGTTGCCGATGGTGGTTAGAAACCAGATGTTCGGGTTGATTTATGCGGATCGCTCACGTGTCGCAAAGGAGGGTGTGTCACCGGAAGAGGCGGCTTTAATCAAAACCCTGAAAACCCAGATCTTGATCTCTCTATCCAATCATTAACGCAAATACCTGCCGCCCTGCAGGGCGGCAGGTCAGCGCGAGTCGCGGGTGGGAAACTGGATCTGGTCGGCATGCTCGTTGAGTCGCGCGAGCATGGTACGGATCATTTCCGTCTTTACTCGACCGGTTTGTTTCGGATGCACGAGATAGCGCACAACAGCCTCGATCCAGGTATTTTCGTTAGGGCGAAAAAACACTATCGGCTCTTCATTGACGTTGAGCTCGTCAACCGGCGTTTTGGCAAGCAGCTTGCGATAGACCGATACCTGTTCGCGCATCTGGTCGCCGATTTTTGCGCGCGCTACCTCAGTCATGATTTGCGTTACCAACGCCAGGTCGCTCTCATAGGCGACGTAGAATTTGATCTCGTCCCAGATGTACGGGAACAGCGGCCACGAATAATTGTATACCGGGGTGTTCAGCACGAGCGAATTAGGGAAACGGATGGTCCTGCCACTGGGATGGTCGGAGGAAAGATATTCGCCGCCGAATTCCCAAAGGGTCGTGTCAAAATAGCCCACCTCGATCACATCGCCCGCGCAGTCGCCAATTTTGATCCGGTCTCCGATCCGGTAAGGGCTTTGTATCAGAATGTAAAACCAGGCAAAAAGATTGCTGAGTGGGGCCTGCAGCGCGAGCCCGGCTATGATGGAGAGTACGCCGACCGAAACGAGGCCGGTAGTCCAGTTTACCAGCAGGGTGGATAACAGTGCGATGGTGAGCAGTAATAAGGTGAAAAAATGAACCAGTCGTTTGAGGTTGTAGCGCGAGACATCGTCTTCTATCCGGCTGATCAGCCCCATGCGCACGAGTTTTTCAGCCAGTAGCAATGTCGTTCCGAGCAAGCTGCCGAGGACGGCGCGTTGCAGGAACGGCGAGGAGAGCGGGCCGAGCGGAACCAGATGCCCTTCGATCGCAAGATAACTCGTGCCAAGCGTGATGAACAAGGCGATATAGATGAGCAGCGAAGCGCTGATGCTGCGGGCTGCAAGTCTGGATTCGCGGGCGGCTTCGGGGACGCTGATCTGTTTGAGCGAGCGCTGGACGGCCGACTGCTCGGCCAGTTTTTGTTTGTGCGAGGGGGCGCTATGCGTTTCCGTTTGAGCGTCGTTCATGGTTTGCGTTGACAAACATCCAGTGGCGTTTTGGGTTGAGTGTTTTGGGCGCATGAGTCGCCCGATACGACCATTATGCCGTGTTTTGGCGCCGGTCTGGCAGTTGTTTGTATCTGCCGGCAGTACCGTGCGACAATAAGGATAATTTTATCCTTTTTACGACGGAGAAGCTGTTTGGATATTTCTTTTCATGGCGCCGATCGCGGCGTAACCGGTTCCTGCCACCTGATCCGCTGCGCAGGAAAAAGCCTATTGATCGACTGCGGTATGTATCAGGGCGGTCGCGAGCTGGACGAAGAAAACAGCGCAGCCTTCGGCTTCGATCCGGCAACGATTGATTTTGTCCTGCTGACCCACGCGCATCTGGATCATTGCGGGCGTTTGCCGTTGCTGGTCAAGCGCGGCTTCCGCGGCGAAATCATCACAACGGCGGCAAGCCGTGAACTGGCGCGGGTAGTGATGCTCGACGCCGCCGGATTGCAGGAAGAGGAAGCGCGCTATCGTGCGCGCAAAGGCCGCCGGCGCGGCGAAGCGGTAGGGCCAGAGCCGCTCTATGGCACGCTGGATGCGCTTAACACGCTGGAATACTTCGGTCGCGCGGCTCAATACGCGCAAACCATCAGCATCGCCGCCGGGATCGACGCCACATTTCTGGATGCCGGGCATATTCTCGGCTCGGCCAGCAACGTGCTGGATCTGACAGAAGACGGGAAACCATGCCGCGTGGCTTTTTCCGGCGATCTGGGCAATGCCGGCAGGAAATTGCTGCGCGACCCCATGCCCCCAACCGGCGGGGATGTCGTGGTGATGGAAACCACTTACGGCGACAGACTGCACAGATCGCTGGCCGACTCTGTCGCCGAACTGTATCAGGCCATTAACGATGCGCTGCATCGCGGCGGCAACGTGATCATTCCCACCTTCGCACTGGAGCGCGCGCAGGAGCTGCTGTGTTTTTTACGCACAGCGATAGAGCAGGGACAGCTGCCGCATTCCTTGCAGGTTTTTCTGGATTCACCCATGGCCATTTCCGCGACCGAGATATTCAAACGCTATCCGGACTATTACGAAGCGGCGACCGCCGCGTTATTTCGCGACGGTCACGACCCCTGAGCCTTGCCGGGATTGCATTACACCCGCGAAACCGGGGCGGTTTGGATTGCAAGCCGCTACATTTATTGCTATTGTTGCTGGGTATGATAGAGTTGGAGAATTAATGTGAAAATATATCCTTACTTTCAAATAGCCATGGGCTACTTGATGCTTGCGTTTGGGGGATATATCATGATCCACGAATCCGATAAAATTGCTCAATCCCCTTCTGCTGAGCTGGTCTGGATCTGGGTCTTTAACATACTGTTAGGCTTCTTTCTCATCGCCAACGGCATCCTCTTGCGGTTTCATCAGCGCCTAAAAGCCATAGAGTCCAGTCTACAAAAAATTGCCGAATCAGGAAATTGACAGGGCATCCTGCCGGCTGTCAAGACGGCAAACGCTTATTCTTTCTTGCTCGCCTCGCCCCAAGCAGCGCCAGCATTGCAATAGCAAATAAGGCAATGGTGTTCGGCTCAGGGACTGTAGTCTGCAGATTATTCGCGAGTGAATAAAGCACCCCCGGGTATTGTCCGGCCAGAGCATTTATATCTTGTACGAAAAGAACTTCATTTGCCGACTGGATGTCGCTGGGGCTGAGGCCGAGTTGATCAAAAATGTTAATCGCATCTGGCGAGAGGCCAGAGTAGAAGGTATTTAGCTCACTTGTGTATACATCGGATGCGCTGATGTTGAGATTTTGGGGGACCCCCAATGCAAGAATCTGATTGATGAAACCGTGTAGGTCTGCGGGTAGGTTATTGACGAGACCATTTAGCCCGATCTTTCCATAAATTCGCGTGATGATCGCGCAGGATTTTGTTTTGTAGGGAGCTTTTGTGAAGGCGCGGTGTAGTTA
>DAICZK010000166.1 GCA_027311185.1 Sulfuriferula sp. | reverse complement strand
ATCCAGTCCGGGTCGGTTTTACCGTCGCAGACAATCAGGATTTCCGAAGGCCCGGCCACCATGTCAATACCGACCGTGCCGAACACCCGGCGTTTGGCGGCGGCGACGTAAGCATTGCCCGGCCCGACTATCTTGTCGACCTGAGGTATCGTGGCAGTACCGTAGGCGAGCGCCGCAACGGCCTGTGCGCCGCCAATGGTGAATACGCGAGTCACTCCGGCTACCGCGGCGGCGGCGAGCACCAGTTCGTTCTGAATGCCATCGGGTGTCGGCACCACCATAATCAGTTCTGCCACACCGGCGACACGCGCGGGAATGGCGTTCATCAGTACCGACGAAGGATAAGCCGCCTTGCCGCCGGGCACATACAGCCCGACGCGATCGAGCGCGGTCACCTGCTGCCCCAGCAGCGTGCCGTCGATTTCCTCATAAGTCCACGATTGCATCACCTGATGCTCGTGGTAATCGCGTATCCGCTGCGCCGCGGCTTCCAGCGCAACACGCTGCGCTGCGGGCAGATCAAGCAACGCCGTCTGCAAACGCGCAAGCGGAAGCTCGAGCTCGCCCATGTCGGCCACCTCCAGCCGGTCGAACCGGCGGGTATATTCCATCACTGCAGCATCGCCATCGCGGCGCACGTGACGCAGGATTTCCTCGACGGTACTCTCGATCGACGCGTCCTGTTCGCTTTCGAAAGCCAGCAAGCGATCAAGCTGGGTTTGAAATTGTGCAGACTGAGTATCTAATCTTTGTATCGTTAACATGGCGACACCATGAGGCATTCAGAATAAACAAGAAAACATTATACCGACAAATGAAACGCCGCTTCCAACAATTGCGCCAAAACAACAGCTCTCGCTGCATTTCCGGGCACCCCTTTTCCGGATGCCACCGATTGCGTCGGCGCGTCGTGTCGACCACACCCCAACGGTCGTGTGTTTAGCGTTATCATTGGATACATTTTTCCTATTTCCCGGATGTTCACTGCCATGTTCGAATTTGAAAGCCTGCCGCTCGCCAACCGGTTTATCAGCCTGTCCGGCGAGTTCTACGAAAACACCCTGCCGACCCCTCTGCCGCAGCCACGGCTGCTGCATTTCAACCGGAGCGCGGCGGAGCTGATCCAACTCGACCCAGACCAGGCCGCCCGCGCCGACGCCGCCGACTATTTGTGCGGCAATCGGCTGCTGCCCGGCTCGCAACCGGTCGCAGCGCTGTACGCGGGCCACCAGTTCGGTTATTTCGTACCACAGCTAGGCGACGGTCGCGCGCTGCTGCTGGGCGATGCTCCGGGCGCAGACGGCATCTGGGAACTGCAATTGAAAGGCGCCGGGCCCACGCCCTTTTCGCGCGGCAGCGACGGGCGCGCGGTATTGCGCTCCAGCATACGCGAATACCTGTGCTCGGAGGCCATGCATGGCCTCGGCATTCCGACTACGCGCGCGTTGTCGCTGGTAGGCAGTCCGCTGCCGGTGTACCGCGAAACCGCCGAATCAGCGGCAGTGGTGCTACGCATGGCCCCGAGCTTCATCCGCTTCGGCTCGTTCGAAGTGTTTTTTTATCGCGGACAGGCCGACGAGATTCGCGCGCTTGCCGATTTCGTCATCGCCCACCATTATCCGCAATTCGCTGACAGCAGCGATAAATACGCCCGCTTTCTCGGCGCGGTCGTCGTCGCCACCGCCAAACTCATGGCGCAATGGCAGGCTGTCGGCTTCAGCCACGGAGTAATGAACACCGACAATATGTCGATACTCGGCTTGACGCTGGACTATGGGCCTTTCGGTTTTCTCGACCGCTACGACCCCGGATTCGTCTGCAACCATTCCGACGAAATGGGACGTTACGCCTTCGACCAGCAACCCGATATCGGCGCGTGGAACCTGACCCGTCTGGCCCAGGCGTTGACGCCGTTGATGAGCGTGGAGGCGGCGAGAGCCGAGATTGCACCCTATCCGTCCGTTTTCGCCAGCAGCTATATCGACCTGATGTGCGCCAAGCTTGGATTGCCGGCCGACAAGGACGCCGTCGCACTAATCACTCAATTGCTCGATATATTGGCCAAAAACCGCGTCGATTACACGATATTCATGCGTAAGTTGTGCGATTTCGGCACGGATGCGCAAAATCTCAACGCGCCGCTGCGCGATCTGTTCGTAGACCGCGCGGCTTTCGACGCCTGGGCGGCGCTCTACCGCGCCCGGCTACTCGCGCATGCCGCCGACGACGCGACGCGCGCCGAGCGAATGCGCCGTGTCAACCCCAAATACCTGCTGCGCAATTATCTGGCCGAAAAAGCGATAGCAGCCGCGCGCGACCACGGCGACACGAGCGAGATAGAACGGCTCATGCAGGTGCTGCATAGCCCCTACGACGAACATCCCGACATGGAAAGCTATGCCGCCCCGCCGCCGGACTGGGCGCAGCACATCAGCGTCAGCTGCTCGTCCTGAGCGCCTCGCCCGCGCGACTCGCATCAAACCGAACCGGCCTCGGTGTCCTCGCGCAACTGTTTGCAAGCGTTAATCAGGCCATTGGTCGAGCTGTCGTAGCGGACAATTCCGGCTTCACCCAGCAGGTCGTCCCCAATCGGCCCGGCCAATTGTTTGCCTAATTCCACGCCCCATTGATCGAAGGGGTTGATATTCCAAATCACGCTTTGCACGAACACTTTGTGCTCATACAGGGCAATCAGCGCGCCCAGCGTATGCGGGTCGAGCTTGCGATATAACAGCGTATTGGACGGCCGGTCGCCGGGGAAGACCTTGTGCGGCAACAACGCCGCCAGTTTTTTCCCCGAGAGTCCGGCGCGCGTCAATTCTTCTTTGGCTTCATCCCGTGTTTTGCCCACCATCAACGCCTGGGTTTGAGCGAAACAGTTCGCGAGCAGAACTTCGTGCTGGTGATCCACAGGGTGCTGCGATTCGGCGGCGGCGAGAAAATCCGCCGGGATCAAACGCGTGCCCTGGTGCAGCAATTGGAAAAATGCATGCTGACCGTTACAGCCCGGCTCGCCCCAGATAATCGGTCCCGTCTGGCAGCGGCTGGGTTTGCCGGCCAAGGTCACGCGCTTGCCGTTACTCTCCATTTCCAGTTGCTGCAAATAAGCAGGCAGACGGGCCAGATATTGATCGTACGGAAAAACCGCCTGGCTCTCAGCACCCCAGAAATCGTTGTACCAGATACTTAACAGCGCCATGATCACAGGCAGGCTTTTTTCCGGCGGCGCCGTACGGAAATGCAGATCCATCGCGTGAGCGCCGCTCAAAAAGGTCTCGAAATGATCCATGCCGACCATCAACGCTACCGGCAGCCCTACCGCCGACCAGATTGAATAACGTCCGCCGACCCAGTCCCAGAATTCGAACATGTGGGCAGTATCGATGCCGAACGCCCGCACTTTGTCAGTCTGCGTGGACACTGCCACGAAATGCCTCGCAACAGCGTCATCGCTACCCGCCTGCTCCACCAGCCAGCGTCGCGCCACATGCGCGTTGAGCAAAGTTTCCGGCGTCGCGAATGATTTCGACGCCACGATGAACAGAGTCGTTTCCGCGTCCAGCCCGGCCAGTACATCCACGATCTGGGTTGGGTCGACATTGGATACGAAATGCGCGCGCAGACTGGGTTGCCAGTAAGGCCTGAGCGCCTGGGTCACCATCACCGGCCCGAGATCCGAGCCACCT
>DAICZK010000165.1 GCA_027311185.1 Sulfuriferula sp. | reverse complement strand
GCGTGCAACTGGCGATGCAACAGGCCAACGATACGACATCCATCGGTGCTAATGCAGCTCCCAATACGGTTAACGCGCAGTATGTCAATCTGACTTCCTACCTGGCGGCCTTGCGTTATCAGACGACGGAGAAGTTGGCTCTGAAGGCGGGTTATGAGCGTATGCAGATCTCGGCACCTAGCAACTACGGTGCGGATCAGGGTATCGGCCAACTTTACGGCTATAACGTGGGTTCGATTTCGGCATTTACCGGCCAGAAGAACATCAACGTGTACTGGTTGGGTGCGAACTATCAGGTCTCCTCTGCGGTCAAGGCATCGGTGGGTTTCTATGATGCTCAGACCCCAGCTTATGTTGGATCGGGTTCTATCGCCGGTGCAACGGGCGACGACAAGTACTACTCGGCGATGGTTGAGTACTACCTGAGCAAGAAGACCAATCTGTATGCAGCCTTCATGCTGGACAAGAAGTCGGGCGGATTGCTGGTTTCTGCGACTGGTACTGGCAGCATCGCCACCTTCAACACTTATGGTGCCGGTCTGCGCGTTCAGTTCTAAATCTTACGCTGGCCTAGCCAGTTAAAGATTAGCGTGTAGTTAGTAAAGCCCACTGTAGCAATACAGTGGGCTTTTTCATTTTGATCGCCAATGGCTGTTGCGTAACCCTCTGGGGAAGATTACAATCTCCCGAAATGGGAGGTGTCGCATGCGAGTGATCGCCAAGAGCACGTTGATCAGATTTTGGAGTCAGCCGAAATTTTCGGATTCGCAAGGTGCGTTGCAAAGTTGGCACGACGAAGCGATCAAGGCAGTCTGGAAGATGCCGCAAGACGTCAAAGAGCAGTACGGGAACGCGAGTATTTGTGCCAACAACCGCGTGGTGTTCAATATCTCCGGTAACAAGTATCGCCTGGTCGTGGAGGTGCAATATCGCGCCGGGATTGTGTGGGTGAAGTTCGTTGGAACCCATGCGCAATATGACAAAATAAACGTGGAGAACGTCAATGAATATTAAGCCAATCAGAAACGATGAAGACTTGCGCGCCACATTCAAGCGTCTGGAAACAGTGTTCCACGCGCAAGAAGGGACACCGGAGGGGGACGAGATGGAGATTCTTGTGACGCTCATCGAAGCCTACGAGTTCAAGCATTACCCGATAAGCGCGGCTGATCCGGTCGAGGCGATCAAATTCAGAATGGAGCAACAAGGCCTCACCCAAAAAGACCTTGAGCCCTTTATCGGCTCAAGCGGTCGTGTTTCCGAAGTATTGAACCACAAGCGTCGACTCAGCCTGAAAATGGTGAAACGACTGCACGATGGATTGCACATCCCATACGAAAGCCTGCTGTCCGCAGCCTAGTGAAATCAATAATGCGCCGGGGGCGTGTACCAACCAGAGGGTTTTACAGATGGCTATCATTCTGACTATCGAGGACGACGAGACGACGGCGCAGGAGATCGTGACCGAACTCGGCAATCACGGCTTTACCGTCGAATGGGCGCGTAACGGCAGGGACGGGCTGGCGCGCGCGCTGAGCGGACACTACGACCTCATCACGCTGGATCGGATGTTGCCGCTGGTGGATGGTCTGACCATCGTGTCCACGTTGCGGGAAAAGAACATCGACACGCCGGTGCTGATGATCAGCGCGTTGAGCGATGTGGACGAGCGCATCGACGGGTTGCGCGCGGGCGGCGACGACTATCTGGTCAAGCCGTTCGCTTCCGAGGAGATGGCGGCGCGCGTGGAGGTGTTGCTGCGGCGGCGCAACCGCGCGGGTCGCCAGACGCAGTTGCGGGTCGCCGACCTTGAGCTCGATCTGGTGGCGCGGCAGGCGCGGCGCGGCGACAGTGTGCTCGATCTGCTGCCGACCGAGTTCCGCCTGCTGGAATATATGATGCGCAATTCGGCGCAGATCATCACCCGCACCATGCTGTTCGAGTCGGTGTGGGGCTATCACTTCGATCCCGGCACCAATATCATCGACGTGCACATCGCCCGCCTGCGCCGCAAGGTCGATGTGCCGGGCCTATCGCCACTTATCCATACCGTGCGCGGTTCGGGGTACACGCTAGATGAATATCGCTGAACTGTCGCGCACGGTCGCCTTCCGTCTGACCCTGTTCTACAGCCTGTTCTTCACGCTGTGCGTGGTCGTGCTGCTGGGCTTGGTGTACCGGCAGACGGCGATGGAAATGACGCGGCGGGTGGATCAAATCTTGACGTTGGAGAACACCCGGCTCGCAGTGGTCAGTCAGTTGCGCTTGCCCGATGAGATAGACAAGAGCATACAGCGCGACCAGCGGCATATCTATTTTTACGGACTGTTCGCACCCGACGGCAGCCGGGTCGCCGGGAATGTCGCAGCACGTCCGCAAGGCACGCCGATGAACGGAGATATCCGCGAGATTACGCTGCTGGCGACCCTCGCACCCTCGCAGCCGCTGCCCGCCCGTGTGCTGGCGACCCGCCTGGGGTCAGGTGACGTGTTGCTGATCGGGCACGATGTGCAGCAGCTCATCGAGTTCGGCGAGATCATGCGCCGGGCGTTTTTCTGGAGCGGGTCGCTGACCATTCTGTTCGGAGTGATGTTCGGTCTGGCGTTAAGTTTTCGTCCGCTGCGCCGGGTCGAGCAGATCCGGCAGGTCTGCGAACTCATCATGCGCGGCAACATCCGGCAGCGGCTGCCGGTCGGCAAGCACCGCGACGAACTCGATATGCTTTCCGGTATCGTGAACCGGATGCTCGATGAGATCGAGCGGCTGATGTCGGAGATCAAGAGCGTCGGCGACAGCATCGCGCATGATCTGCGCACCCCGTTGACCCGGCTGCGCGCGGTGCTGTACCGGATGCAGCAACAACTGGGCGACTCGCCCGCACAGCAGGCGATGGCGGGGCAGGTGATCGCCGAAGTGGATTCGCTGTTGCAGCGTTTCCGCGCGCTGTTGCGTATCTCGGAGATCGAAAACCAGCAGCGGCGCGCCGGTTTCAAACAGATCGGCTTGCGCGAGATTCTGGAACAGGCGGTCAGTTTTTTCGAGCCGCTTGCGGAAGACAAATCTATCCAATTGTCGATGAGTGCGGAGCCGGTCGATACTATTTACGGTGACGGTGAGCTGTTGTTCGAAGCGATCATCAATCTGCTCGACAATGCGATCAAATTTACGCCGGCGGGCGGGCATATCCGCGTGTCGCTGCGCGCGGGGCGGAAGGAGCGGTCATCGATATTGTCGACAGCGGTAGCGGGATAAAGGAGAGCGAACGGGCGGCGGTGCTCAACCGTTTTTACCGTGGCGGGAACGAGCTGCAAACCCCCGGTTATGGCTTGGGACTGAGTATTGTCATGGCGATTATCCGGTTGCACGATTTCAGGTTCGAGCTGGGTGATGCCGACCCCGGTACCCGCGCGACGATATATTGCCGACAGTCGAATCTATAGGATCTTTCATTAGTGTCCGTACTTTTAATTGAAGAGATTCAATTGGTTATTGTTTAGCGGCGAGTTCATTTGTGTCTCCGTATTTTTAAGCAGTTGATCGAGTGGTGTTTTTTAGAAAAGGGTGAGGCTCAAAATATGTAGAATTGTGTAAAGTGAAGCCTCGGTTTTGAGCCTCTTTTTCACGATGGCGACCAAGACGTAAACCGTGATTGCAATCCATATTTGTGTCTTTACTGCGTTCTCGGTTGTGCCGTAAAACTTCTTGATCCTGAGATGCTGTTTGATCCACTTGAAGAACAGT
>DAICZK010000164.1 GCA_027311185.1 Sulfuriferula sp. | reverse complement strand
TTTTATTACAGTCCGACCCTGGATATCGCGCGCGCCCAGCACGGTGCCAGTCAGGCAGCCATCCAGAGCGCGGGACAGCGTCCCAATCCTGCTCTGCAACTTCCGCTTGCGTACTACGCCACCAATCCCCAAGTTGGCGAACCTCCTTACACATTTGGCCTAGGTCTGGATATCCCGATCGAGACTGCCGGCAAGCGCGGCTATCGGATTGAACAGGCGCGGCAACGTTCCAACGCTGCGCGGTTCAATATCGGTAACGTTGCCTGGCAAGTGCGTAGCCAGTTGCGTGCTCAGATGCTCATTCTGTATACCGCAATCCGCAGGGCATCAATTCTGGAGCAGCAGCTCGCGGTACTGCAGCAACTTGCCGGGATACTGGATAAACGGCTGTCGTTGGGTGCCGCATCGGAACTGGAAGACAATCAGATGCACATTACCCTCACCCGGAATCGCCTTGATCTGGCGAATGCGCAAAAACAAATCGCGGATGCGCGCGCGCAAATGGCGTCAATAATTGGATTGCCCGTGAGCGCGATGCGTAACATCAACGTCCGTTTTGATGCGTTCGAGCGCGTCTATCCCGATATTCCCGTCGATGACGCGCGCCGTCGGGCGATACTTAACCGCGCCGATCTATTGGCGGCATTATCGGAATACGAGGCCGGCCAGGCGACGCTGCAACTGGAAATTGCCCGGCAGTATCCCGATATTCATATCTGGCCCGGCTACACTTTCGATGCGGGGGCGAATAAGTTCGTAATGCCGATGTCCGGCATCACGCTGCCCCTCTTCAATCAGAATCAAGGGCCGATTGCCGAAGCCACTGCGCGCCGCAAGGAGCTGGCCGCGCGCGTCCACGCGCTACAGTCGCAGGCCATTGATGACACCAACCGTGCGGTTCAAAACTACCGTGCCGCGTTAAATAATTTGCAGCTCGCCGACGCTTTGTTATCGGCGCAACAGCATCAATTGCAAGGTTTGAAAAGGGTTTTTCAGGCAGGCGAACTGGATCGGCTGGCATTGGCCCTCGCACAGTACGAATTTTATACCAATACCCTGGCTCGTCAGGATGCGTTATTGCAGGTGCAACAGCATATTGGACAACTGGAAGATGCCATGCAGCGGCCGCTATCAGCGACCGACATGCAAGCCGTAAATAGAGAAGATTAAATATGAATTCGCGGATTAACACCAAACGCATCGCTCTCGTCATCCTGTTAGTCGGTCTCGCCGCGATCATCGTCTGGTTATGGATTCAGGACAAACATGATGTGGGGGTAGAGGCAGCTACGCCTGCGGCAATGCAACCTGTTGCTATTGTGAACGGCGTGACCGTGGTGACGCTAGACACCGCCACCCAAATGCAAAGCGGTATCCATACCGAACCTTTGCCCGCCGCGCGTTATCAGGCGGAAAAGGATGCCTATGGCACGGTGCTGGATTTCCAACCGCTTATCGATCTGCGCATGCGCTACAACCAGGCGCTGGCTGATGCCGAGGTGGCGAGGGCAACGGTGACGGCGTCCCGGCAGGAATACGAGCGTAGTCGCCTCCTGTATCAGGACAATCAAAACGTCTCCCTGAAAATTTATAACGCGTCACAGGCGGTTTATCTATCCGATCAGGCGAGATCGGCTGCCGCCGCGCGTAATGTGCCGAACATCCGTGCCTCGGCGCGGCAGCAGTTCGGCGAGACACTGGAGCGCTGGGCGCTTGTTGATGCCCATTCGTCGGAGTTCGAACGGCTTTTGCAGCGCCAGGAAGTGTTGTTGCGCGTTACCCTGCCGCTAGGCGACAGCATTGCGGCGCCCGCCCAGATCCAGATAGGCATAAACGATAACCGGCGGCTGCCGGCCTATCTGGTTTCGCCCTCGCCGCAAAGCGATCCTGTGATGCAGGGTAGCGCTTTTATTTATCGCACTGCGGCGTCGCTCGCGACCGGCAGCAATATTGCTGCATACCTGCCTACGGCCAGGCAAACCACGCGCGGGGTACTTATCCCCGTCGGCGCGATTGTCTGGTACGGCGGCCAACCCTGGGCCTACCTGCAAATAAGCGCGGAGCGTTTCGGCCGCTACCCGGTTGCGCAGCAATCCCAGATGCAGGGCGGGGTTTTTATGAGCGAAGGCTTCAAACCGGGGCAGCGTGTTGTCGTCAGCGGCGCGCAGCTTTTACTTTCCGAGGAGTTGAAGCCGCCGCCAGGCGGATCGGGATGCAAGGATCCGGAGTGCGACTAAACATGAAAAATCACGCTGGCTTGATGTCATGCTGACCGTCATAGTCAGTTTTGCCATCCGCCTGCGCGGCGTGGTGATCAGCTTGGCTTGCCTGTTGGCAGGTTACGGCATTTATACGCTCTATCAATCGCATCTGGATGTGTTTCCGGAGTTCGCCCCGCCCTTGGCGATTATCCAGGCCGAGGCGCCCGGCTTGTCGAGCGAACAGGTCGAGGTGTTGGTCACCCAGCCGATCGAGAACGCGCTGGGGGGAACGGTCGGGCTGGAAACCATGCGCTCCAAATCGCTGCAGGGTTTGTCCGTGGTGAGCATGACTTTTCGCGACGGCATGGATGTTTACCGGGCACGGCAACTCGCATCCGAGCGCCTGGGCGCGGTCGCGGGCAAGCTGCCGCTTGGCGTGAAGGCGCCCGCGCTGCTGCCGCTCAGCTCATCGACCAGTGTGGCATTGGTCATCGGATTGACCTCTAACGTCCGTTCCGCTATGGAATTGTATAAGCTCGCGCAATGGACGTTGCGACCGCAACTCCTCGGTTTGCCGGGCGTTGCCGACGCAGTAGTGTTCGGCGGCGATGTGCCGCAATTTCAGATTCAGATCGACCCCCAGAAACTGGTGCGTTACGGCTTGTCCCTGCAGGATGTGCTGAGTGCCGCCCGACGCGCGACGGGTGTGCGCGGTGCGGGTTTTCTGGAAAACTCCAACCAGCGCATCGTCATCAACACCGAAGGGCAGATACAAACCGCCGGGCAGCTGGCCCAAGTCGTGGTGAGTTATAAAAACGGCTTCGGCATTCATCTGGGCGATGTAGCCAATGTCGCCATTGCGCCGGCGCCTGCGGTAGGTGCCGCGTCCATCGCAGGCAAATCCGGCGTGATGCTGATCATCGAAAGCCAATACCGCGCGGACACCATGTCAGTCACCGAGTCGGTGGAGCAGGCGCTGGCAGGATTGAAACCGGTATTGACCGCCGAGCATGTGACACTTCATGCGGATATTTTCCGGCCCGCCAATTTTATCGTGACGGCTATCGGTCATCTGCGCACCGCTCTGCTGATGGGCGGCGTGCTGGTCATCACAGTGCTTTTCCTGTTTTTGCTCAATGTCAGAACCGCTTTTATCTCGGCCACAGCCATTCCCTTGTCCTTGCTGACGGCGGTAATCGTCCTGCATTATTTCGGCGTCAGCCTGAATACCATGACCCTTGGCGGCCTGGCTATCGCGCTCGGAGAAGTGGTGGATGACGCTATCGTCGACGTGGAAAATATCTTCCGCCGGTTGCGGGAAAACCAGGCGCTGGCAAAACCGTTATCCGCCGCTCGTGTGGTGCTGAAAGCCTCCCTCGAAGTGCGCAGCGCGGTTGTGTTCGCGACCTTTATCGTCGCCTTGGTATTCCTGCCGGTGCTGACCTTGTCAGGCGTCGCAGGTAAACTGTTTGCCCCACTCGGCATCGCTTACATCCTCGCCATCCTAGCATCGCTGGTCGTGGCCCTGACTGTGACGCCGGCCTTGGCTTATGTTCTACTGACAGGCAGGCCGCTGCAAACAGAAGAGCCGCGGCTGACGCGTGGATTGAAGGCGCGCTAT
>DAICZK010000163.1 GCA_027311185.1 Sulfuriferula sp. | reverse complement strand
GTGAGAGGCGACGCCTGCATCGGCAATCCTGTGCATCTCGGGGGTGCGGATCTGCACTTCGATCGGTGTGCCAAACGGCCCGAACAGCGTGCTGTGCAGCGACTGGTAGCCGTTTGATTTGGGGATGGCGATGTAATCCTTGAATTTGCCGGGGATCGGTTTATACAAGGCATGCAGCACACCCAGCGCGAGATAGCAGGAAGGGGTGTCTTTCACCAGCACGCGAAAACCGTAAATATCCAGCACTTCGGAAAAAGCCAGCGACTTGATCTGCATTTTTTTGTAAATGCTGTAGATGTTTTTTTCACGGCCGGTGACTTCGGCCTGGATATGATTCTTTTCCAGCTGCAGGCGGATGGCGTCGAGTATTTTTCCGACCACCTCGCGACGATTGCCGCGCGCAACTTTGAGCGCCTTTGCCAGCACCGCGTAGCGATTCGGATGCAGGTGCTTGAAACTGAGATCCTGTAATTCCAGATATATTTCGTTGAGGCCGAGCCGGTTGGCAATCGGCGCGTAAATTTCCATGGTCTCGCGCGCGATGCGTTCGCATTTGTCGGGACTCATCGCACCCAGGGTGCGCATGTTATGCAATCGATCCGCAAGTTTGACGAGGATGACACGCACATCGCGAGCCATCGCCAGCAGCATTTTGCGGAAATTTTCGGCTTGCGCGTGAACCTCGGTCTGAAATTCTATCTTGTCGAGCTTAGAGACGCCGTCGACCAGCTCGGCTACGGGTTTGCCGAACAGCTCGGCGATTTCTTCCTTGGTGGCCGGCGTGTCTTCGACCACATCGTGCAGTAGCGCGGCCATCAATGCCTGCGCGTCGAGATGCCATTGCGCCAATATTCCCGTTACCGCCACCGGATGGGAAATATAAGCTTCGCCGCTTTTGCGAAACTGGCCGCTGTGTGCCTGCCTGCTGAATTCGAACGCCGCCTCTACCTGCGCCACGTCTGCCGGCTTTAGGTAGCTCAGTTGCAAGATGATTTCCTCAAGCTCTGGCATACGGTGCCACACTGCGCTCAGTACGCACGCGATCGGCGTTCGGCGCACACGCCTGGTTATTTAAGCACGGCCGCGATTAAGAATTTCGCGCCCGACTTCGCCTGCCGCTATTTCTCGTAATGCGACCACCGCAGGCTTGTCGCGGCCCGCGTCGACCTTGGGGGTATGTCCGTTCGCTAACTGACGAGCGCGATAAGTCGCCGCCAGAGTCAATTCAAAACGATTGCTGATTTTACCAATACAATCATCGACCGTAACACGAGCCATTATTTTTTCCTTGGATTGAGTGAAGTAAACAAATCGGCATAGCGCGCCTGCTGTTGCAGTGCGCGCAGGCGACATGCGCGCAACACGGCCAACATATCTGCCAGCGCCGTGTCGAAATCGTCATTAATGATAACATAATCGAACTCGCCCACATGGCTAATATCCTCGCGCGCCGCGGCAAATCTGCGTTCGACAACCTCGGCGGAGTCCTGCCCGCGCCCGATCAGGCGCGCGCGCAGCGCCTCCAGCGATGGCGGCACGATAAACAGGCCGATCGCGTCCGCAAACAGGCGCCGCACCTGCAGGGCGCCCTGCCAATCAATTTCGAGCAAAATATCCGCGCCCGTTGCGAGCGTTTGGCGTATCCACTGCTCGGACGTGCCATAATAATTCCCATAGACCTCAGCACTTTCCAGGAACGCGCCCACATTCAGCATCGAAGTGAATTCGCCCAGACTGACGAAATGGTAATCAAGGCCGTCCTGTTCGCCGGGCCGCGGCGCCCGGGTTGTGTACGACACCGACAAGCGCACCTGCGTGTCGTGTGCAAGCAGCGCGCGCACGAGACTGGTCTTGCCCGCCCCGGACGGGGCTGCGATTATAAATAGATTCCCTGTCATGTCTCCCTCACTCTTTACTTACGCAAAACTGCCCGGCCCGGTGCCGCGCCAGAGTCACACGCAGTCGACACCCGAACGTTTTAACATTATCATTGCCGAGCAAACGCATTACCATAATCGATTTTATTTTAATAATGAGGACGACAAGTGAACTTTAAACTAACCAATATTGCCTTGGCCTGCACAATCGGGCTGGCTACTGTTTCTGCCTCTTTTTCGGCGATGGCCGGCGAGGACGACAGTTCTTTCGCGCCCGGCGGCACGGCCATCGATCATCACGAGCTCAAATTCAAGAACCTCAAGATCGTCATGGATCTTAAAGTAAAAACCATCGCCGATGTCGCTTTTGGCGCGGTCACTGCGGGACGCATTATCTCACACCCCGGCACCCAGCTGGTCGTGATTGTCGAAGGTCCGGCCGTCAGCGCTTTCGCCAAGAAAAATTATCTTGACCATCAGGGCACCATTGACGCTTGGGCGGATCTGGCGCAAAAAGGCGTGCATGTGGAATATTGCGGCAATTCCGTCCACGGCGCGGGCCTCCTGCCGTCGGACATGACGGGACTGAGCGAGAAGAATCCGGCAGTCGTCAATCCCGGTGCTTACCCAACGATTGCCAACTATGAAAGCCAGGGCTACGAGTTTGTCCTGCCCATGCTGCTGGAGCAGCCCAAGTAAGCTGCGCTTCCTACGCCCTGCGCGTTGCCCGAACGCTGCTTTCGAACAACGTGCGGCGGCGGGTTGGTTGCTCTCCTTGCAGGTGAAACCAGCCCGGCCTTTTTGCTAAAAAGGCACGCCTACTATCGCCTTGACGATGACATGGTCGGAAACGCTGGTCAAGCCATGGCCGACGCCGAAATTCAGTTCCCAGCCTTTGATGCTGGTGTCGATGACCGCATACAAAGTCTCGCTTTGATCCCACAGAGGACCTAGTTGCTGAATGGGGCCAATGGCGTTATAGCTCTCAAAACCAAGCTGATAGGCAGGGTCGACCGCATAAGCCACTTTAGTGTCTATTTCCAGCGAAAAGGGCTCCGGCGCGGGCCCTTTTATACTCCAGTCGATATTGACATTCGTCGCACAAGTCCATAGCCCGGTACGGAAACCGTAAATCCCTTTCAATTCGGCATTCCAGGGATTTTGTTCCATCGCCAGATCGACTTTTCCCACCTCCAGATTCGCGCCCCAGAAATAATTCTGGCCGGGACTCTTGGGCGCGATAAATTTAATGCGTACTTTTTCACCATCCACCGAAGGATTGGAGTAAGCCCCCGCTGAACTCAGGATATAAGCACCCAGCTCGAGCGACGGAGTCAGCCCATATGAGAATTCCGGCGTAAAACGGTACAGATAAGCAGGGGGCACGGCGCCTGGATAAGCTGGGACGGTACTGCCTGAGACCACATAATTGTTATGCAGGTCCAACCCAAACTGCCCGGGCGCATCCATTTCATCCATGTAAACCTGAATCTCTTCGGGAGCCGCATCGCAAGGGGGGCTTAACGACAGGAATCCGCAGGCAACCAGAAAGCCCGGAAAAAATATAGGGAGGCGCATAAAAAAATGTAGATTGAGACATTTGCACGATTCGTGCTAAAAAAACAATAAAATTGCCAGCAAACAGAATAAAATTCAATTAAAATAACACGATAGAAACTTTTAATCGAGTAGACCTATGTCTTGGAAAAATCTCAAACAAACCAGCCTGGCCGATGCGTTACTTATTGAGCATAGTGCACTCACCGAACTGGACGGCGTGCACAACCTCATCAACTGGAAAGCCATCGCCGCTGAATTGGCTGATATACACACCAGGAAGCGTGGCGAACAAGCTTATCCACCGATTATCATGTTCAAAGCTTTGTTACTTCAAGTCTGGTACAACCTCAGCGATCCCGCGCTAGAAAAACAGTTAGCAAGGGATTTGCTGTTTCGCCGTTTTGTAGGCTTATCCCTGGATCAAAGT
>DAICZK010000162.1 GCA_027311185.1 Sulfuriferula sp. | reverse complement strand
AGGCAGCGCCTTATATTGTCTTTCTAAATCACTCATTCGCTAATTCCTGGCTTTCCAATATGACCGAACTATGAAAAAATGTATGTAATTGTAACGGATTAAGCTTGGGTGGCGAATATGATCGATAAGGACGGGTATCGCCCCAACGTCGGCATCATTCTTTGCAACTCTCGGAATGAGGTATTTTGGGGCAAACGGATGCGACAGCATTCCTGGCAGTTTCCGCAAGGCGGCATCAATTATGGCGAAAATCCCGAACAGGCGATGTATCGCGAACTGATGGAAGAGGTCGGTCTGGAACCGCAGCATGTACGGATTTTAGGCCGTACGCGTAACTGGCTGCGCTACGATGTGCCGCGCCATTGGCTGCGGCGCGAGTCTCGCGGCCATTACCGCGGGCAGAAACAGATCTGGTTTTTGCTGCGGCTGACCGGCAGGGATTGCAACGTGTGTTTGCGCGCTTCAACGCATCCCGAATTTGATGCGTGGCGCTGGAACGATTATTGGGTGGCAACGGAGATGGTGGTGGATTTTAAACGTGAAGTGTACCGGGCGGCGTTGTCCGAGCTTGCCCATTATCTGGATCGCGACCTGGCGTTGCGACAGGGGCCGATCGACGCGAACGGGGTTGTGCTGCAAGCAAGCAAATGAGAGCCGTCGATGCAATTATTGCTTGAATCATTCGACCGGTCGGTGTACTACTTGCCCGGAAGTCGCCCGGCTGTCTTTTATCTGGCAGACAAGGAGGGCGGCGGGATTTTGATCAACTCGCCGCGCTATTCTCCCGAGCTGCTCGCGCGCCTTGACGCGCTGACCCCGCTCAGGTTTATTTTTTACCCCAGTCATTTTGGCGCGCAGGACGTAGATGCCTGGCGCCTGGCCAGCGGTGCGGAAACCATGACCTACGGGCATGAGGCGCGACGCATCGAGGGCAGCATAGACCGGGTGCTGGAACGCTAAAACCGGTTTTCGCGCACGATAGACTTTCTACCCATGTCGGGCCGTACCGAGAGCAGTTGCGCGCTGCGTTGCAAAAACAAGCCGGGCATCGTGTTTTTCGGACCTGTGCTATCGGCGGGCGACTACGGTTGGCCCACGCTTGTCGCGCAGGCTGACGATTACTCGTTCGAGAATCGCCTGTTTGGCGCGCTCGGGCTGCAAGACCTGAAATTCGAATATGCGTTTACCGATGATTTCGATCCCCACAGCAGTCGGTACGGACCAGGCGCTGATGTCGCCATCCAGCGCGCACTTGCGCAGGTATTTGATTAACCCGACTCGTTATTAAAGGAAGCAACCCATGGCAATTTCTGAATTGCAAGTGCAAACCGCATTGAAAGCCGCAATCGACCCGAATACTCACAAGGATTTTGTGACCGGCAAGACCCTGCGCAATCTGAAGATTAACGGTAACGACGTGTCGCTGGACGTGATGCTGGCGTATCCGGCGCAAAGCCAGCTCGGCCTGATCCGCAAGATCGTCATGGATCAGCTTGGGACGGTGACGGGTATCGGCCAGATCGAAGTCAATGTCGGCTATAAAGTCGTGTCGCACAGCGCGCAGCGCGGCGTGAAGCTGATTCCGGGCGTGAAAAACATTATTGCGGTCGCGTCCGGCAAGGGCGGCGTGGGTAAATCCACTACCGCCGTGAATCTTGCGCTCGCGCTGGCGGCTGAAGGTGCCAGCGTCGGCATGCTGGACGCCGATATTTACGGGCCTTCGCAGCCGACCATGCTGGGCGTGCAGGGGCGTCCCGAGTCGCGCGACGGTAAGAGTCTCGAGCCGATGGAAGCACACGGTTTGCAGATCATGTCCATCGGTTTCCTGATCGATGCCGAAACGCCCATGGTGTGGCGCGGCCCGATGGTGACGCAGGCGCTGGAGCAATTGCTCAACGACACGCGCTGGCGCGATCTGGATTACCTGGTCGTCGATTTGCCTCCCGGGACCGGCGACATACAATTGACGCTGGCGCAGCGCGTGCCGGTAACCGGCGCGGTGATCGTGACGACGCCGCAGGACATCGCGCTGATTGACGCGCGCAAGGGATTGAAAATGTTTGAAAAAGTGGGGATTCCCATTCTTGGCATAGTCGAGAATATGAGTATCCACATCTGTAGCAAGTGCGGCCAGGAAGAACATATCTTCGGCGCGGGCGGAGGCGAAAAAATGTCCACCGATTACGGCACCGAGTTTCTCGGCGCTTTGCCGCTCGATATCCGGATTCGCCGCGAAGCCGACGCCGGCACGCCCACCGTCGTCGCTGCGCCGGAGAGCCGCATTGCTGAAATCTACCGCCAGATCGCACGCCGAGTCGCGGTAAGAGTGGCCGAGCAGGCGCAGGACCACAGCGCCGCGTTTCCAAAAATCGTCATCCAGGACACCTGACCCAACCATGACGATCAAGGCAGACAAGTGGATACGCAAAATGGCCGAGCAGCATGGCATGATAGAGCCGTTCGAGCCGGGCCAGGTGCGCGAGGTGGACGGCAGAAAAATCGTTTCCTACGGTACGTCGAGCTACGGCTACGATATCCGTTGCGCCAACGAGTTCAAGTTGTTTACCAATATCAATTCGACCATCGTTGATCCGAAAAATTTCGACCCGAATTCCTTCGTCGACGTGAGCGGCGATTCGTGCATCATTCCGCCCAATTCGTTCGCGCTGGCGCGTACAGTCGAGTATTTCCGCATCCCGCGCAACGTGCTGACGATTTGCCTGGGCAAGTCGACTTACGCACGCTGTGGAATTATCGTCAATGTCACGCCCTTCGAGCCGGAATGGGAAGGTTTCGTCACGCTGGAGTTTTCCAATACCACACCGTTACCCGCAAAGATTTATGCCAACGAAGGCGTGGCGCAAGTGCTGTTTTTTGAAAGCGATGAGGAGTGCGAGATTTCATATCGCGACCGAGGCGGAAAATATCAGGGCCAATGCGGTGTCACATTACCGACAATATAGCCGCCTATAATGTCCATACATTCCATAACCGCCAAAACATGCCATAGGAGTTGTTTTGGCGGTTTGGTTTTTTATAACGCTGTTAAATCCGCTTTTTGGAGTAAATACGCATGAAATTTCGTTTTCCTGTGGTCATTATCGACGAGGATTTCCGTTCCGAAAACGCCAGCGGCCTAGGCATACGCGCGCTGGCCAAGGCGATCGAAGACGAAGGCACCGAGGTGCTGGGCGTAACCAGCTATGGCGATTTATCCAGCTTTGCGCAGCAGCAGAGCCGCGCGTCGGCGTTCATCCTGTCGATAGACGACGAGGAATTTTCATCCTCGACAGCAGCCAATCAGGCCGTTGCGCAACTGCGCGTGTTCGTGCAGGAGATCCGCTTTCGCAATAGCGAGATCCCGATTTTCCTGTATGGCGAGACCCGCACTTCGCGGCATATTCCCAACGATGTGCTCAAAGAACTGCACGGCTTCATTCATATGTTTGAGGATACGCCGGAGTTCGTCGCGCGGCATATCCTGCGCGAAACCAAGACCTACCTCGATTCGCTGGCGCCGCCGTTCTTCCGCGCACTGACGCATTATGCTTCGGACGGTTCGTATTCATGGCACTGCCCCGGGCATTCGGGCGGTGTGGCTTTTCTCAAAAGCCCGGTGGGGCAGATGTTCCACCAGTTTTTTGGCGAAAACATGTTGCGCGCCGACGTTTGCAATGCGGTGGAAGAACTGGGCCAGCTGCTCGACCATACCGGGCCGGTTGCTGCGTCCGAGCGTAACGCGGCGCGAATTTTCGGTGCGGATCATCTGTTTTTCGTCACCAACGGCACCTCGACCTCGAACAAGATCGTCTGGCACTCGACCGTAGCGCCTGATGACATCGTGGTAGTCGACAGGAACTGCCATAAATCCATTCTGCATGCGATCATCATGAC
>DAICZK010000161.1 GCA_027311185.1 Sulfuriferula sp. | reverse complement strand
TTTCATCGCCGAGCGCGTCCAGACCGAAAAAAGTGTAAGCGACTATGCCGACGACAAACGGCGTCATGAAGCCTATTGTATCAACAAGACCGAAAGGCAGCAAAAAACAGTACAGGTAGGCTGTCCGGTGTAGCAGCAAGGTATAGGAAAAAGGAATGGGCGTACTTTTGATCCGCTCGCACGAGGTTGCCGCCGAAACCATTGAGGACATCGTTCTGTCTATCACGGCGGCGAGGCAGCCATCAACGCGTTTCTCGTCCAGGCAACGGTGCAGATCGTTGCCCATCCGCTGCATCAGATAATCGGGAATATTGGCGATTTCGCCGATTCGTCGCCACTCCTCGCCTTCGAGCAAGGGTTCGAGTTCGGCGCGCGCGTCGCTATCGCGCAGCAGGTGGCGCAACGCATGGGCGAAAGCAATTGCGCGATAGATCATTCTCACGCGCACATCTGTCAATCCCGAATCGCCTCCGGACGGCTCGGGTAGCGCAATCAGAGTCAGGCACTGGCGCGAGAAATTACGGCTGTGCAAAACCATTTCGCCCCACAGTTTGCGGCCTTCCCAATAACGATCATAGGCTGCGGTGTTGCGAAAACCGAGGAAAATGGCCAGCGGCAGACCGATCAGCGTAAACGGTATGGCGGTCAGCGTGATTTTGAGACGGAAAAAATCACCGTGATTGAGCGTAACCAGCGTAGCGAGCAGAATGTTCGCCAGCAGCACGCCGCGGATACGCGTCAGCACCGAACCGCGCAAAACCAGAAACAGCCTCAGCCCGCATGGCCTGCCGCGAATTATCATGCAACCACCCCTTGCGCAAAAAACGGAATCGTCCGATCAGATGGAATAAACACCCCGAATCTACCGCGACTGTATTCTATAATTGTATTCAAATTGCGATTATTGCACGGACGGCGCTGACGCCCGTGCAACAAACCCCGCGCCACATCGGGCTGATTCAGTGCTTGAACAGCCCGCTCAAGCCGTGCGGCTGCGAACGCCAGTATTGTTTGGGCGCGTTGACCTGAGCGCCGAGCGTCGCGGCGGCGTGCCAGGGCCAGCGTGGATCGTATAGCATGCCGCGCGCGAGCGCCACCATGTCAGCCGCTCCGGTAGCAATAATTGCCTCCGCTTGTTCGGGCTCGGTAATCAGCCCTACCGCGATAGTAAGCAAACCGGTTTCCTGGCGGATTCTTTCGGCGAAAGGCACCTGATAACCGGGGACTGCCGGGATTTCCTGCAAGGTGGACAGCCCGCCCGAAGACACGTCGATGAAAGCGCAACCCCTGACCTGCAATTCCCGCGTGAAAACTATGCTCTGCTCGATATCCCAGCCCTGCGCCACCCAGTCGCTTGCGGAAATACGCACACCGACCGGCGTGCCGACCGGTACGGCGCGACGCACAGCGTCGAAGACTTCGAGCGGGAAGCGCATGCGATTCGCCAGCGTGCCGCCGTAGCGGTCGTCGCGGAGATTCGACAACGGCGACAAAAATTCATGCAACAGATAACCGTGCGCCGCGTGCAGTTCGATCACTTCGATGCCCAGCCGCACCGCGCGCTGGGCGGCTGAAACGAAATCCTGCGTAATGCGCTGCAGCGCCGCATCATCCAGCGCAACAGGCACGGTATCCCCGGCGCTAAAAGGCAAAGCCGAAGGCGCGACAGTCTGCCAGCCGCCCGCTTGCAAAGAGATGGATTTACCCCCCGCCCAAGGCTCCTGCGCAGAGGCTTTACGGCCCGCGTGCGCGAGCTGGATGCCGACGGGTATGGCAGAATAGCGCCTGATCGACTTGAGTACGCGCCCTAGCGCCGCTTCGGTCCGGTCCGACCATAAACCCAGGTCGCCCGTCGAAATCCGGCCTTCGGGTGCTACCGCCGTCGCTTCGATGAAGAGCAGTCCCGCGCCTGACAAAGCCAGCTGACCGAGATGAATCATGTGCCAGTCGGTCGCCTCGCCTTGCTCCGCCGAGTACTGGCACATGGGGGAAATGACGATGCGGTTGCCGAGTGTCAGGGTGCCGATCGTTACTGGGGTAAACAAGTTACTCATCGCTGCCTCCGGTTCATTGAGAAGGTGTCCATCGTTCAGGAAACGAGTCCCGCATCTTTCGCGGCGAGGCCGCCTACCGCCGACCAGTCGAGGTTTTCACCACCATGAGCCATCAGACCGAGAAAACGGTCGCGCAAAATACTGGCGAACGGCAACGGCACTTTTAACTCGTCGGCTGCAGCCAGAACCAGCCTCATATCTTTTTGCCCCAGATGCGCGGCAAAACCGGCGGGCTCAAACTGGCGATCAGCAATCATGGCACCGTAATTCTTGTACAGCGGCACATTAAAGATGCTGGAAGTGAGCAGGTCGAGATACTGATGCCGGTCTACACCGCCCTTTTCCACCAGGGACATGGCTTCACCCAGCGACTCGATCACCGCGCCGATCAGGAAATTACCGCTCAGCTTCACCAGGTTAGCCTTCTCCGGCTCGGTCGCCACGACGAAAGAACGCTGGCCCAGCACATCGAGCAATGGCTGTATCTTGGTGATAAGTTCTGCCCTACCCGCCACAACCATGAAAAGCTTGCCTGCCGAGGCTGCATCCTGGCGTCCGAATACGGGTGCCGCGACATAACCCTGCTGCTTTTCGCCATGCGCCTGCGCGAGTTTTGCCGCCAAGGCGACGCTCACCGTACTGCAAGAGACATGGATGCCGCCCGGCTTGAGATGCGCCAGTATCCCGTGCGCGCCGAAAACCACCTCATCGAGCGCAGCGTCGTTGGCGAGCATGGTAAACACCACCTCGGCCTCGCAAACCGCGGCAACGTTCGCCGCCCCACTGGCACCCAATTCAAGCAGCGGCTGCATCCGTTCCGGGGAACGATTATAAACAATGAGCTCATGGCCCGCCTCGCGAAGGCGGGCAGCCATGCCGGCGCCCATCCGCCCCAATCCGATAAATCCTATCTTCATCTTGATTCCTCCAGAAAAAAGTCCTCGAGCGCTTACAAATTCGCCATATCGATGACAAAACGATATTTTACGTCGCTCTTGAGCATGCGCTCGTAGGCCGTGTTGATGTACGGCATGTCGATCAGCTCGATGTCCGACACAATATTATGCTGGGCACAAAAATCGAGCATCTCCTGCGTTTCCTGAATGCCGCCTATGAGCGAACCCGCCAGCTGGCGCCGCTTGAGAATCAGGTTAAAGACGCCGGGTGAGGGATGCGGCTCCGCCGGAGCGCCTACCAGCGTCATTGTTCCATTGAGCTTCAAGAGTTCCAGGTAAGGGTCCAGATTATGTGGCGCTGCAACCGTGTTGAGGATGAAATCAAACTGATTGGCGTGCGCCGCCATTTGCGCCGGATCTTTGGAAATGCAGACTTCGTCGGCGCCCAGCTGTTTACCGTCCTCTATTTTGCCGGACGAGGTCGTGAACAGCACCACATAAGCACCCATCGCGTGAGCGATTTTGACAGCCATATGTCCAAGCCCGCCCAGGCCGACGATGCCCACTTTCTTGCCGGGGCCGGCATTCCAGTGACGCAGCGGCGAATAAGTAGTGATCCCGGCGCACAGCAGCGGCGCGACATTCGCCAGATCCTTCTCGTCATGCCCTATGCGCAGGACAAAGGATTCCTTGACGACGATGGTCTGCGAATAACCGCCGTAAGTATTTTCGCCGCCAAACAGGGGGCCGTTATAAGTGCCGGTAAAACCGTTCTCGCAATACTGCTCCTCGCCGTCGTCGCAAGGATGGCAATGACCGCAACTATCAACCATGCAGCCCACGCCGGCCAGATCGCCGACCTTGAAACCCCGCACCTTGTCGCCCACGGCAACAATACGGCCAACGATTTCGTGGCCCGGCACAGACGGATACAGGGTATTTGCCCACTCGTTGCGGGCGGTGTGCAGATC
>DAICZK010000160.1 GCA_027311185.1 Sulfuriferula sp. | reverse complement strand
GTATATGCATAACATATTGATTGTATTTATATAAGATTATTTGGCCGTGATTTGCACGTCCTTTAAATCAATGGGTTGCAAGTTAAGTCCGACAGGCTTCTAGTCTATTGATCCATAGGAAAGATTTGTATCAGTCGAGCGTATGAATCACTACGCCGCTCCTTCGTCAAACTTCCCTATGAATCACTACCGTGTTGTCACGCCGTATCTCAATACGGAGCGGATAGAGTTCCGCAATTCTTCGCTTGTTGCCGCCCCGGTTTCTCAGTGCGACTCCTATGTGCTAAAATCGCACGATTACTTCTTCACATAAAAAAACCTACGCAATGGAATTTTTCGCCAAAGAAACGCTTCCTGTCAGCCTTGAAGATGAAATGCGCCGTTCATACCTCGATTACGCGATGAGCGTGATCGTGGGGCGCGCCCTGCCGGATGTGCGCGATGGCTTAAAGCCGGTGCATCGCCGGGTGCTGTTTGCGATGCATGAATTGTCGAACGACTGGAACAAGGCTTATAAAAAATCGGCGCGTATCGTCGGTGACGTGATCGGTAAATATCATCCCCACGGCGACACGGCGGTCTATGACACCATCGTGCGCATGGCGCAGGATTTTTCCCTCCGCTATCCGCTGATCGACGGGCAGGGCAACTTCGGCTCGGTAGACGGCGACAACGCTGCGGCGATGCGCTATACCGAAATCCGCATGTCCAGGATCGCGCATGAACTGCTGGCTGATCTGGACAAGGAAACCGTTGATTTCGGCCCTAACTACGACGGCTCCGAGCACGAGCCGCTGATACTCCCAGCCAAGATTCCTAATCTGCTGATCAACGGTTCATCCGGTATCGCGGTGGGGATGGCGACGAACATCCCACCGCACAATCTGGCCGACGTGTGCGATGCCTGCCTGACCCTGCTTGCCGAGCCCGAGACCGATATCGAAGCGCTGATCGACATCGTCAAGGCGCCGGATTTTCCGACCGCCGGAATTATTTACGGCCTGGTCGGGGTGCGCGAGGGCTATCGCACCGGGCGCGGCCGCGTGGTGATACGCGCGCGCACGCACTTTGAAGACCTGGACAAGGGCGGCGCGCGTCAGTCCATTATCATTGACGAGTTGCCCTATCAGGTAAACAAGGCGAATCTGCTGATCAAGATTGGCGAACTGGTGCGGGAAAAACGCATCGAGGGCATTTCCGATCTGCGCGACGAATCGGACAAATCCGGCATGCGCGTGGCGATCGAACTTAAGCGCGGCGAAGTGCCGGAAGTGATACTGAACAACCTGTACAAGCATACGCAGATGCAGGACAGTTTTGGCATGAACATGGTCGCGCTGGTCGACAACCAGCCGCGGCTGCTCAATCTCAAGCAGATGCTCGATGCCTTTTTGCGCCACCGCCGCGAAGTGGTCACGCGCCGCACCCTGTTCGAGCTCAAAAAAGCGCGCGAGCGCGGGCACATCCTGGAAGGTCTGGCTGTTGCACTGTCCAATGTCGACGATATCATTGCGCTGATCAAGGCGGCGCCGACCCCAGCTGTCGCCAAAGAAGGGCTGATGGCCAAAGTGTGGCGTTCGCATCTGGTCGAGGAGATGCTCAATCGCGCGGTTGCCGACCTCGAGGCGTTCCGGCCGGACGGGCTGGCGCCGGAGTTCGGCGTCTCCGATGCGGGTTATCGCCTCTCCGACGCGCAGGCGCAGGCGATTCTGGAATTGCGCCTGCAGCGCCTGACCGGGCTAGAGCAGGACAAGATACTTAATGAATACAAAGAGATAATCACAAAAATCGCCGATCTGCTCGACATTCTGGCGCGGCCAGAGCGCGTCACGGCGATCATCGGAGACGAAATCGGCCTGGTCAAGCAGCAGTTCGGCGACAAGCGACGCTCCCAGATCGTCGTCTATGCGCAGGATTTGAGCACCGAAGACCTGATCACGCCGCAGGACATGGTAGTCACGCTGTCGCACGGCGGTTACATGAAGTCGCAGCCGCTGGATGACTACCGCGCGCAAAAACGCGGCGGCCGAGGCAAGCAGGCCGCCCCGACCAAGGAAGACGACTTCATCGAGCGCCTGTTTATCGCCAACAGCCACGACTATATTCTGTGCTTCTCCAACCTCGGCCGCGTCTATTGGGTCAAGGTCTACGAAGTGCCGCAAGGCAGCCGCATTTCGCGCGGCAAACCTATCGTCAATCTGCTGTCGCTGTCGGACGGCGAAAAAATCAACGCCATTCTGCCGGTCAAGGAATTCGTCGATAACCGTTTTGTCTTCATGGCCACGGCGTACGGCGTGGTGAAAAAGACGCCGCTTTCGGAGTTTTCCAACCCGCGTCGCGCCGGGATTATTGCAGTCGGGTTGGATGACGGCGATTATCTGATCGGCGTGGCGGTCACCGAGGGCAGTCATGACATCATGCTGTTCTCCAACGGCGGCAAGGCAGTCCGTTTCGACGAGAACGACGTGCGTTCGATGGGGCGCGGCGCGCGCGGTGTGCGCGGCATGAAGCTCGGCGAAGATCAGAAAGTGATTTCATTGCTCGTTGCCGAGAACGAACAGCAGTCGGTGCTGACCGCGACCGAAAACGGTTATGGCAAGCGTACCAGGATCGTCGAATACACTCGTCACGGACGGGGTACTCAGGGTATGATTGCGATACAGACGACCAAACGTAACGGTCGCGTGGTGGCGGCGACGCTGGTCGACCCGGACGACGAAATCATGCTGATTACCGACGGTGGCATATTGATACGCACGCGCGTCAAGGAGATGCGCGAGATGGGGCGCGCGACGCAAGGCGTCACGCTCATCAATCTCGATGACGGACAAAAGCTGATCGGTGTGGAACGCGTGCTGGAGCGTGACGATGAAGATACGGTATAGACTCGCTATATTCGATACGACGTGAAATTGCAAACCTGAGGCAGGAAAGTTAAATGCAAGTATACAATTTTAGCGCAGGTCCCGCCGTATTGCCCAAGGCGGTACTTGAACAAGCCCGGGACGAGCTGCTCGATTGGCACGGCTCGGGGATGTCGGTGATGGAAATGAGCCATCGCGGCCACGAATTCATCGCCATCGCGCAGCAGGCCGAGGCCGATCTGCGCGAATTGCTGGCTATTCCCGCCCATTACAAGGTTCTGTTTCTCCAGGGCGGTGCATCCTCGCAATTTGCCATGGTGCCGATGAATCTGCTGCGCGGTAAAAAGAGCGCCGATTTTATCAATACCGGCATCTGGTCGGAAAAGGCGATGGAAGAAGCGCAGCGCTATGCTGCCGTGCGCGTGGCTGGCAGCGCCAGCAATCGCGTGCCCATGCAGGAAGAATGGCAGCTCGACCGCGATGCGGCTTACGTTCACTACGTGAGTAACGAAACCGTGGGCGGAGTCGAGTTCCACTGGACGCCGGAAACGGGGACGGTGCCGCTGGTTGCCGATATGTCGTCGAACATACTCTCCCGGCCGGTCGATGTGAGCCGTTTCGGCCTGATTTATGCTGGTGCGCAGAAAAATGTCGGCCCTGCCGGTCTGACGCTGGTGATCATCCGTGAAGACCTGATAGGCAAAACTTTGCCCGGCACGCCGACCATGTTTGATTATCGTATTCATGCCGAACACGGCTCCATGTACAATACGCCGCCTACTTATGCGATGTATGTCGCCGGTCTGGTGTTTGCGCAATTGAAGCGCGAAGGCGGGCTGGCGGCGATGGCAGAGCGCAACCGGGTCAAGTCGGATCTGCTGTACGACTATCTGGACGCCAGCGACTTCTACCTGACCCCGGTGGCGAGGGACAGCCGCTCACGCATGAACGTACCTTTTACGCTACGCGATCCCGCGCTCGATGAGGCTTTCCTCGTGGGCGCACAGGAACGCGGTTTGTTGCAGCTCAAAGGCCATCGCCTGACCGGCGGCATGCGCGCTTCGATTTATAATGCCATGCCGCTGGCCGGGGTGCAGGCGCTGGTCGCCTAC
>DAICZK010000015.1 GCA_027311185.1 Sulfuriferula sp. | reverse complement strand
ATGGTATTGCGGGCGCTATGGTGCTTGCGCGCCGTAATCTGTAATTTAAGTGCGCCCAGGCTGGCCAGCGTAATCACGCGGTAGTTGCCCGTTGCCGCCGTTTGCACCACAATCGCCGTACCGGGGCGGAAATTCGCTGCTTTGGCAATCACTGCGTAAACTCCGGGTTTGATATGGTTCAGATGGTAACGCCCGGCGGTGTCGCTCCGAGTGCTGGCGACGATTTTCCCGTCGGCTGACTGCACATTGATTTGAACGGCCGCAAGCGGCTTGCCCAGGGCGTCGTGGACCAGGCCTTCGATAGTACCGATTTTAACGCTGGCAGCACCGGCGGGCGTAACCGCCATGACGGTCGAGGCGAGGATGGCGCTCGCCGCTGACAAAAGGATTTTCATTATCGCTTTCCAAAAGCCGAACAAAATGAGTCGCGCCCGCGCGAATACGGGAGCACGCTGTGATCGAAACCAGGTAAAAATCAGGCTGCCGGAGGTGCCCGGGAAAGCGGGCGGAGATGGCGGTGCAACGGCGGATAGCTGGCTCGCGCCGACAAGCGGATGATCTGATACGCCAGAAACAGTACTGTTATTAATAATACCGGTGTCGCAATCGAAGCGCCGCCGGTAAAGTTATTGGCCAGATGACAGGCGGGGCAATGATCCGATTGAGTATTTAATTCATGATCGTGCTGGGTGAGGGCGAATAACTGCAGGCTTAGCAGGACAGCCATCAGAAAAAACAGTGCACGACGGAATGCAGGTCGTGCCAGTGGGAGGGTGCGATCACATTGCATGCGACGAGTCTAAGAGCACCTGTCCATTTCGTCAATATGATTCTGTTTGCTGGCTGTTTTCACCACTTTCGTTGATTCGTGAACCGATAACTCAGCGAAGTTCAATAGCGATGCAGGCTTCTGGAGTTAATGCGTAACGTCGCCGGATTGGTAAGGCATCCGTTTCCGGCTACGAGGCAGTCCATTATTCTTCGTCGTTGCCGGTCTCGATGGTGATCTGCCGGGAAGGCGAGAGCGTGGATATGGCATGTTTGAAAATCGCCTGACTGACGTTATCATGCCCTTTGAGCATGACCATGTATTGATCAAAGGATTCGATTTTTCCAACTAACTTTATGCCGTTTACCAAAAATACGGAAACGAGTATATGTTCTTTGCGCAAGGCATTGAGGAATTGATCCTGCAGGTTTTTCATTTTTAGAGTCATCCACCTAAATGCGGGATAAAATGGCGCTCCGGCTGGTTTGTCAGAGCGAAGCGCCAGCTACATCATTGTTTATTCTACTTTAGCACTAGCACGCAATTCTGTAACCAGTTTTTTAACCATTTGCTGTTCCATGTCGGTACGCAACTGATCTTTTACTTGATCGTATGGTGGGAATTTCAGGTCGCGAATATCATCCACTTCGATCACGTGCCAACCGAATTTGGTATGCACCGGGGTCTTGGTATATTCGCCTTTTTTGAGTTGCATCATCGCATCGGAAAACTCTTTTACCAGATTGCCCGGGGCAACCCAGCCCAATTTTCCGCCATTGGACGCAGAAGAGTCCTTGGAGTCTTTCTTGGCAAGATCGGAAAATTTGGCTTTTTTGTTCAATTGCGCGATGATGGTTTTTGCTTCGGCTTCATTGTCGACCAGGATGTGCCTGACTTCGTATTCCTTGGTTCCCATCGTGGCCTTGACGCGCTCATATTCGGCTTTCATGTCCGTTTCGCTGACAGGATGCGATTTGACATAAAAGGCAACATAAGCTTGCGCCAACATTTGCGTTTTGGCCAGGTCCAGGCGTAACTTGAGGTTGGGATCTTTCTGCAGATTATTTTTGTTAGCCTGTTGCGCCAGAATTTCGGCATTGATCAGACTATCGCGCAACATGGCTGTCGTTTGCGCGTTGAGCGGTTGTCCCTGAGCTGTGCGATCCTGCTTGAGCAAGTCGAATTCGGCCTCGGGAATAGGAGTGCCATTCACGACCGCCATGACGCTCCCCGAACTGGCTGCGGGTAACGGCGCGGCTTTGCTGGTCTCGGCGGCATTACAGCCCGTGAGCACGGTTAATCCGAGCGCACAAACAGTGGCAATGACGATTTTTTTCAATTGCATGGATATTCCTTTGAGTGGGTTTATAGAGTTTCTTCAGGACACTGTGCGGTAATACTGAGTGCATGAATTTTATTGTGCATTAAATTGCCTAATGTTGCATATACCAAGCGGTGACGCGCTAGAGTATTCTGTTTTGAAAACGCTTCGGAAACAATATGCAAGCGATAGTGGCCCCCACCCGACTGTGCCCCCGCGTGACCGGCGTGCAGTGCGCTGTCATCGGTTATTTCCAGCAAATTCGGTTTCAGTGAGGCTAACTTTTCTTGCATTAGTTCCGTCGTATTCATAATGGAAGGACTTTCCTGAAAGGTTTGACGCGTACTTGTGCGTAAACGCCGGCATGAACATAAGGGTCGTTGTCCGCCCAGATTTGAGCGGCGTCCAGAGAATCGAACTCGGCGACGACCAGGCTGCCGCTAAAACCGGCCTGGCCGGGGTCGACGCTATCTATGGCAGGGAAGGGGCCGGCAAGCAGCAATCGTCCCGCTTCCTGCAATTCGGTGAGGCGCGCAAGGTGGGCGGAACGGGCGTCCGCACGCCGACTCAGGCTGTCGGTTATGTCATCGCTTATGATTGCGTACCAGCTAGTCATGTTTTTTGTGATCAGAAATTTGTTCAGCACCAGACTCTGAGCAACGATAAAAGTGAACATCATAGCAGTAGCGCCGAATAGTTTGAAATTTACCCACACATACGTGCTGTAATTGAGGGCGACATAGCGGTTTACAACCCCCATTGCGATAAAAAAAGCCACCCAGCTCAGATTCAGTTTGCGCCATGTTGTTTCGGGAAGAACGATTTTTTCGGCAAGCATGCTGCGGATGATGTTCTTTTTAAAAAAAATCGGACTGAGCAATAACGCGCTGGCAAATATCCAGTACAGGGCGGTAGGTTTCCATTTTATGAAGTTTTCATCGTGTGACACCAAGGTCGCGCCGCCTAGTACGAGGATAATTCCCAGGCTGACCCACATCATCATGTCTACTTTTTTGCGGCGTAGCAGCAGAAATGCGACTTGAAGAGCGCTTGCAGCGATGGAGACAGCCGTGGCGACGTAAATCCCGCCAAATTTGTAGGCAATGAAAAATAACAGAATAGGAAACAGATCGAATAAAAATTTCATAATAATATCGGCCTTATAATAATTTTGATAAGCTTGCGGTTAATACCGCGTGACCCAACGGTTGAAGTAGTCCTGCATGATTTCGCGCACGGGCAGCGAAAAGCTGTCTTTTTGCACCTGTTGCATCCCCTGTTCGAAAAAAGCAGTGCAATCTTCCGGCAGATAACGGCTCAGCGTGTCGAACGAGCGGTGCATGAGGTGGATATCCTGTGTGCGTGTCGCAACAATGGCGTAATTGAGATTCAGAATGCGCCACGGTCGAGCCGGATCGCTTTTTTCCAGATCGGCTTTAATGTTGCTGGCGGCATGCTCTATCGTGTCGCCCATGACTTGAGCCAGCGCTTTTAGCGTCGCCGGTTCCTGGGTCAGATTGGCGCTCGCGGCGAGACTGTTGACCAGGGGTTCGAGCGTACGCAGCTCGCCGTCGTGACGTATTACCCAGTGGGCGACACCCAGCGCAGTTTTTTCCATGTCCATTTTGGATTTCGGCAAACGCAGGCGTTCGGCCCAGAAAGCCATATCCATCAGGAATCCGATGGCATGGTCGCCCAACTGATCGACGTCGTCGAGAAGAATCAGCCCATTTTCGCCGTGTTCGCGATCGAGTTTATCGAATACCAATAAAAACTGGCTGACCGCCTCGCCCAACTGATCGGGCGCGACTTGCCCGTCAGCCTGGATGCCGGAGTCAAGAAAAGCCTCACCAATAATGCGATTGGCTGCTTCGAAGTTCTGTCGGATTTCTTCTGGAATCGCCATGTGTGTTGTCCGACCGGGAGGAAGTGGTAAATAAATTTAGCGAGTAAACAAGCCAGTATTTTGCTATGATTTGGCCTCGACCAACAAGTACACAAATTATGCAACAGCAAAATTTTGATCTGCATTGCCATTCTAACGTTTCTGATGGCGTGTTGCCACCTGCGGATTTGGTTGCTCGCGCCGCGGACTGCGGGGTGACCGTACTGGCATTGACCGATCACGACGATGTCGCCGGTTTGCCAGCGGCTCAGCTTGCCGCGCAAACGCTGGGTTTGCGGCTGATCAACGGCGTGGAAATCTCGGTGACCTGGGGCACTCATACCTTGCATGTGCTGGGTCTGGACATTGATCCCGAATCGGCGGAACTGGTCGCGGGGCTGACAATGATACGTGCGGGGCGCGGCGAGCGCGCAATCAAAATGGCGGAGCAGCTCGCAAAAGTCGGTATTCCCGACAGCTTGGCGGGCGCTTATCAGTACGCGGGAAATAAAAATTCCATCGGACGCATGCATTTCGCGCGATACATGGTTGAGCAAGGCGTAGCCAAGGACGTACGCTCGATATTCAAGCGTTTTCTGGTCAAGGGAAAACCTGGCTATGTGCCGCATCAGTGGGCCGATCTCGCGCAAGCGGTGGGCTGGATACGGGCCAGCGGCGGACGCGCTATATTGGCGCACCCCGGGCGCTATCCGATGGGCGACGGCAAGATGCAGGAGTTGTTGCTGCTATTTAAAGCCTGCGGCGGCGAAGGCATAGAAGTGGTCACGGGCAGCCATACCGTGGAACATTATGCGCAATTTGCCAGGCTGGCGAAGAAATTCGATTTGCTCAGTTCTCGCGGCTCGGATTTTCACGCGCCAGACGAGGGTTATCGCGATTTGGGCCGGTTGCCGCAACTTCCGGATATTTGTACACCCGTGTGGCACGACTGGACTGTCTGAAAATAAAAGTATGGCGCAATTTTTCACGCTCCACCCCGATAACCCGCAACTACGCCTAATCAAACAGGCTGCGGCCATCTTGCGCGACGGTGGAGTGGTTGCACTGCCTACGGATTCGAGCTATGCCATCGCCTGCCACTTGGGCGATAAACAAGCGCAGGACAGAATTCGCGCTTTGCGCGCCGTGGACGACAAACACCACTTCACTCTGCTCTGCCGCGATCTGGCTGAAATCGCCATTTACGCACTGGTTGACAACCAGCAATTCAGATTGCTCAAAGCCAACACGCCAGGGAGTTATACCTTTATTCTCGAAGCGACCCGGGAAGTTCCCAAACGTCTGCAGCATCCCAAACGAAACACGATAGGCTTGCGTGTGCCGGAACATCCGGTGACGCTGGCGCTACTTGCGGAACTCAACGAACCTCTGTTGAGCATGACCTTAATCTTGCCGAACGAAACGATACCCATGCATGATGCCAACGTAATACGCGAACAGCTTGAACATCGGCTGGATTTGATACTGGATTCGGGTGTATGCGGCACGGAGCCGACCACCGTGATCGATTTGAGCCGAGGAGAAATCGAAGTATTAAGAGTCGGCCGTGGCTCGCTGGCGCCGTTTGGATTAGAGGCCCGTAACTAAATGGAACTCAATCTGATACAAAAAATCACGGTATGGATCATTCCGGTTATTTTTGCCATTACCCTACACGAAGCGGCGCATGGCTACGTCGCCAAATTCTTTGGCGACAAGACGGCCTGGATGCTGGGTCGGGTAACTCTCAACCCGTTGAAGCATATCGATCCCATTGGCACCATCCTTGTACCTTTGTCCATACTGATGTTGAGCAAGCTGCTGGGTGGCGGTTTCTTTCTGTTCGGCTGGGCCAAACCCGTACCCATCAACTTCGACGCTCTGCGCCACCCCAAGCAGGACATGCTGTGGGTCGCGTTGGCGGGACCCGTCGCCAACCTGCTGATGGCTGTCGTCTGGGCGTTGGTGATCAAGCTGGGCGTCGTCATGGGCGATAATTACACGCAGCCGATGGCCTTGATGGGTGCAGCCGGGATTTATATCAATGCGGTGCTGATGGCGCTGAATCTGTTGCCTTTGCCTCCGCTCGACGGTGGGCGAGTCGTGGTGAGTCTGCTGCCCAGCCGGCTCTCATACCGTTTCGCCCAGATTGAGCCGTATGGCTTCTATATCCTGCTGATACTTATGTTTATTGGTTGGCTGAGCGTCATCCTCAGCCCTTTACTAGCCGCCATGCTGATGCTCAGCAGCGCACTGTCCGGCTTGGGTTATAACGATTTAATCATTCTTATTCAGGTCATCACCAATTAAACTATGTACGCGAATCGAGTATTATCGGGCATGCGCCCGACAGGCAGTCTGCATCTGGGTCATTATCACGGCGTATTGAAAAACTGGATCAAGCTACAGCACGAGCAGGAATGCCTGTTTTTCGTGGCAGACTGGCACGCGCTCACTACGCATTACGATAATCCGGAAATCATCCAGAACAACGTCTGGGAAATGGTCATAGACTGGCTGGCAGCCGGGGTCGACCCTAATCTGGCAACCTTGTTCATCCAGTCGCAAGTGCCGGAACATGCCGAACTGCACTTGCTGCTGTCGATGTTTACCCCGTTGGGTTGGCTGGAGCGAGTGCCGACCTACAAGGATCAACAGGAAAAGCTGGCGGAGAAAGATCTTTCGACTTACGGGTTTTTAGGTTATCCGCTGCTGCAGAGCGCCGATATCCTGATTTATCGCGCCAGCCAAGTGCCGGTCGGTGAAGACCAGGTGCCGCACATCGAGTTTACGCGAGAAATAGCGCGCCGCTTCAATCACTTGTATGGCCGTGAACCGGGGTTTGAACAGAAAGCCGAGGCCGCGATCAAGAAAATGGGCAACAAAAAGGCGCGGCTGTACGAAGAATTACGCACCCGTTATCAGCAGGACGGGGAGGAGGCGGCCATCGACGCGGCTCACGCCCTGCTGAATGAGCAGCAAAATCTTTCTCTTGGCGATCGCGAGCGTTTGTTCGGCTATCTCGAAGGCGGCGGGAAAATGATATTGACCGAACCGCAGGCGTTACTCACGACGGCGTCAAAAATGCCCGGTTTGGATGGGCAGAAAATGTCGAAATCCTACCATAACACCATTTCTATGCGTGAATCGGCCGATAGCGTGAGCAAGAAGATTCGCACCATGCCTACCGATCCGGCACGAGTGCGACGTACCGATGCGGGCAACCCGGAAAAATGCCCGGTATGGGCGTTGCATCAGATTTATTCGGATCAGACCGTGCGAAGTTGGGCGCAAAACGGCTGCCTGACTGCGGGGATAGGCTGCCTGGATTGCAAACAGCCGGTGATCGACGGAGTATTGAAGGAACAGGAACCGATGCGCGAACGTGCTAGCGTGTACAGCGCGAGTCCTTCGCTGGTGCGCAACATCATCGCCGATGGGTGTGAAAAAGCACGCGTGCTGGCCGGCGACACGATGCGCGACGTGCGCGAAGTGATGGGACTAAGTTACGACTAACGCACCGATCCGCACTTCGAAACCCACCCGGGCTCGACGGTTCTGTCTCGTCGGCTGTCAAGCCCGGGAAACTCGCGCGGCGATAGGCTAATAACCTGTTTGCGCGCTATACGGCAGGATCTCGCCTTCATCAAAAAATTCCCATAGCAGATGGGCGAACACTTCCGGCGCGATGACCGTGTGGTGGTTGTTGGCCGCCTGTAATCGGGCGCGCAGTTGCTGACGCACATCGGCATTGCCGGTCAGGTCGAAAATAATATCGACCCGGTCGCCCAAGTCGACCACCTTGAGCGCGTCTTCAAGAACAAGTATATTGCTGTGCGCAAAGCCCAGGGCGACAGGCGACTCGGGATGATGGGTAGCGACAGCGACGATTTCGACGTTGATATGCTGTTCCTGAATTTTCGCCAGGAAATGTTCGGAGAATGTCTCGCCGACTCTGCTCAAACCCAACAAAGCGATTTTTATTTTTTGTGTCATGATTGTGGTAGTCTCCATGCTTATAATGTTTTCTGCAAAATAGTTGCCTGTTAAGCATACGCTCAATCATTGAATTTTGGTAAATCGGCCTATTAATAATTATTAATTCAATGCTCGCGCGCTGGGCGCACCTATCTGACTATTCATGGCAAAACCCAAAACCCTCTATACCTGCACCGAGTGCGGCGGCTCCCTGAGTAAATGGCAAGGCCAGTGCCCGCATTGCAACGCCTGGAACACGCTGGTGGAAACACTGGCTGAATCCGTTGCGCCGTCACGTTATAGCGGTCTGGCGGCATTGAGCGAGGTGCAGGCTTTGTCTGCGGTGGTGGCGGTGGAAAACGAGCGCATTGAAACTGGCATCGGCGAGCTCGACCGTGTGCTGGGCGGAGGCCTGGTCAGAGGCGGCGTGGTATTGATAGGCGGCGACCCAGGTATCGGCAAATCGACCTTGTTGTTGCAAGCGTTGAGCCAGCTTAGCGCCGCGCATAAAACGCTGTACGTCAGCGGCGAAGAATCGGCGCAGCAGATTGCGCTGCGCGCCCAGCGTCTGCAATTGGATGCTGCTCATTTGCAGTTGCTGGCGGAGATACAGCTCGAAAACATACTGGCGATACTACAGGCGCACGGACCGGCCGTCGCGGTCATCGATTCGATCCAGACCGTTTATTCCGAGGCGTTGCAGTCCGCACCGGGCTCGGTCGCGCAGGTGCGCGAATGCGCGGCGCAATTGACCCGATTCGCAAAACAGAGCGGCACCACGATTTTTCTGGTTGGGCACGTGACCAAGGAAGGAGCCCTCGCAGGCCCTCGGGTGCTGGAGCATATCGTCGATACGGTGCTGTATTTCGAAGGCGACACCAGTTCGAGTTTCCGCCTCGTGCGCGCCTTCAAGAACCGCTTCGGCGCCGTCAACGAGCTGGGCGTATTCGCCATGACCGACAAAGGTCTCAAAGGCGTCTCCAATCCGTCCGCCATCTTTTTGTCCGGCCATCGCCCCGATGTAGCAGGCTCTTGCGTGATGGTGACTCAGGAGGGAACGCGGCCTCTGCTGGTAGAAATCCAGGCGCTGGTCGAGTCTACGCCCATGCCCAACCCGCGTCGGCTGTCGGTGGGTCTGGAACAGAACCGGCTCGCGATGCTGCTCGCCGTGCTGCATCGCCACGCCGGACTGGCGTGTCACGATCAGGATGTCTTTATCAATGCGGTGGGCGGCGTGCGCATCAATGAACCCGCAGCGGATCTTCCTTTGTTGTTGGCGATAGTTTCATCATTTAAAAACAAGCCATTGCCAAATAAACTGATTGTATTTGGTGAAGTTGGACTGGCGGGCGAGATTCGCCCGGTACAGCGCGGTCAGGAGCGATTGAAAGAGGCGGCAAAACTGGGTTTTACCCACGCGATCGTACCCGCCGCAAATCTGCCGCGACAGGCCATTACCGGCATGGCGGTAACCGGCGTCGAGCGTTTGCAGGATGCGGTGATCTATTTGCGGGATGCCTGAAATTCGATTATATCTGTTTTAAGAACGCGATGACTTCTTCCGCATTCCGGCTCCGCTTCATCGGCGGCAAGCTTTGCCAGATGCGTTTACCATAAGGCTTGGAAACCAGTCTAGGATCGCAGATCACCAGCACGCCACGATCGGTCTCGTCGCGAATCAGGCGCCCAGCACCCTGTTTGAGGGTAATTACCGCATGCGGCAATTGATATTGCATGAAGGCATTGCCGCCGGATTCGTTGATCTGGCGGATACGCGCCGCGAGTACCGGATCGTCCGGGGGCATAAAGGGCAATTTGTCGATAATGACCAGCGACAAGGCCTCGCCTTTGACGTCGACACCCTCCCAGAAGCTTTGGCTGCCGAGCAGAACCGCGTTGCCCAGTGCGCGAAACTGCGCCAGCAGTTCGGTGCGCGAACGTTCGCCCTGCATGAGAATGGGATAGTGCAAATTCTGTTGCGCAAAAGCCTGTTCCAGCAGCGCACGTGCCTCTTTCATTGCGCGCAGTGAAGTAAACAGCAAAAAAGCGCGTCCCGCGCTCGCCGCCAGCAGGGGCAGCGCGATATCGACGACAGCTGCGGTGTAGTTGGCCGTATTGGGCTCAGGCATGTTCTGCGGCAGATAAAACAATGCCTGACTGGCGTAGTCAAACGGGCTTTCCCAGCTTACGCTATCGCCCGCAGTCAAGCCCAGCTGGTTGCGGTAATGGGTGAAATCGCCTTTGACCGACAAGGTCGCCGAGGTGAAAATCCAGGCGCGCGCGCTGCTTTCGATCTGTTTGGCAAATATGTCCGCGACGGATAGCGGCGTCGTATTCAGCGTGAGCGCGTGGCTGAAGGCTTCGACCCAGCGTACGCTTTCTTGCGCGGCGGGCCCTTGCCAGCTGTCCAGCCCGGCGGCGAGTTCGAGCCCGCGCTTCCAGGCATTTTCGATCGCGGGAGCGCGCTGCGCCTGATTTTCCAGATGCGCGTTAAGCGCGCTCAAGGCGTCGTGGCACTGCTTGAGCGCATCGGCATAGTTTTTACGCTCCTGTATCTTGTCCATCGGCCAGCGCCCACTGTCTTCCTCGAATACCAGGCGCAGATCGCGCGCGGTCTTGTCCAGCAGCTGTGCGGCGTCTGGCAGGGCGGGATAGTCCTTGCAGGCCACGAGCGCCTCCAGACGCGCGTCGCGGGCGAGTTCGGTGAGCTGGCCGGTTGAAATCGTAGTACCGAAAAACAGGCCGGCGGTTTCCGCTAGTTGATGCGCTTCATCAAAAATGACGGTATTGCAAGCGGGCAGCAATTCGGCGACCCCCTCGTCACGCAACCAGACATCGGCAAAAAACAGATGGTGATTAACCACGATAATGTCGGCCTCCATCGCTTTTTTTCGAGCTTCGAGCACAAAACATTGCTTGTGCGAAGGGCAGTCTCCGCCCAGGCAGTTGTCCCGCGTCGAGGTCACATAACGCCAGATATCCGCATCCTCGGCAACGCCTGCCAGTTCGGCTTTGTCCCCCGTCTTGCTGTGGCGGGCAAAATGGACGACTTGCTGCAAATGGGCAACGTCTTCGCGCGCCAGAAAACGTCCTTCTTCGTGAGCGCGTTCGAGATGGTAATGACACACGTAATTGGCCCGGCCTTTCAACAAGGCGGTCAGCGCGGGAACTTTGAGCGCGCCGCGCACGGCCGGCAAATCGCGATAAAACAACTGGTCCTGCAAATGTTTGGTACCGGTGGAAATAATCACTTTTCCGCCATTGAGCAAGGCCGGAGTCAGATAGGCCAGGGTCTTGCCCGTCCCGGTTCCGGCTTCAACGATCAGGGTCTGGCAGGCAGCAATTGCGCCCTGTACCGCAAGCGCCATTTCAACCTGCTGAGTGCGCGCGCGGAAGCCCGGGATAACGGCGGCTAGGGGGCCATCGTGAGCAAAGGCGCGCGCGATGTCAGTCATGAGCGGTGGCGTCGACAAAACGATAATGATAGCGTATTGCCAGCATGGAAACGCTGATGAAGGCCCCGAACGTCAAGATGATGACATTCATCGATTGACCCGCTTTATCAAGCCCCGCATACAGCCCCAGCATGATCAGTATCGATAGATTCTCGTTAAAGTTCTGCACGGCAATCGAATGTCCGGCGCCCATCAGCAGGTGGCCGCGGTGTTGCAGCAATGCATTCATCGGGACGACGAAAAAGCCGCCCAGTATGCCTATGATGGCGAGTAATAGGGCCGCCATAACGGGGTTGGATACAAATATCATGCTCATCACCGCGATACCCATGACGACGCCGGTAGAAATAACCTTGACCGAGTCTGCCAGTTTCACGTAACGCCCGGCAATGACGGCGCCGATCGCTATCCCGACTGCGACCACGGCGGTAAGCTGGGTCGCCTGCTCGGTGTTGAATTTAAGCACCATCATGGCCCAGGTCAGAACGACCAGGCGTAGCGTCGCTCCCGCCCCCCAGAATATGGTCGTCACCGCCAGCGATACCTGCCCTAACGGGTCGCGCCACAATTGCTTGAAACTATGCCAGAAATCGCAGATCAGCGAAATCGGATCGCGCCGGGGAGGGCGGTGATCCAGCGCGGTCACCGGTATCAATAGATTGGCCAGTGCAGCGGCGATGTAGAGCAGAATGATCAGCACGATGGCGAATTTGGCGACGTCGATACCGCCCAGCCAGGGCAGATAAGCTGACAGGGCGGCGCTGATATGCGGGTTGAGCATCAGGCCGCCGATAATCGCGCCGAGTATGATGGCGAATACCGTTGTCCCTTCCATCCAGGCATTCGCGGCGATCAGATCGTCTGCGGGCAGATACTCGGTCAGAATTCCGTATTTCGCCGGAGAATACGCGGCGGCTCCCAGCCCGACGATTGCGTAGGCAAACAGCGGATTCAAGCCTGCAAGCATGGTGAAACAGCCGAGGAGCTTGATATTGTTGCTGATAAACATGACCCGACCTTTAGGCATCCCATCCGCGAATGCGCCGACGAAAGGGGCAAGCGCGATATAGGAGATCACGAAAAACTCCTGTAGCACGGGCGTGTACCAGTTCGGGCTGTGCAGATCGCGTAACAAGGCGATCGCGGCGAACAGCAAGGCGTTATCTGCCAGCGCAGACAAAAATTGCGCCGATAAAATAATGTAAAAACCGAAATTCATGCGGCGTCGCTAGCGGGGAGATTGATCGGATTTGGCTTTCGCGATGGCTTTGAGCATGGCTTCCTGTTCGGCAAATGAGGGAGCCCGGCTACGGCTGTTGAGCGCGGGATCGGTGCCGGGCGGGATATGTCCGCCACGCTCCTGAGCCTTGACCTCAAGATAATCGTCCAGCCCTTCGTCGGTATAGCGCCCGCGAAAATTTTTCGGCGCGGGCGCTCCGGATTTGGCCTTGTATGCCTGGATGCGCAAGGCCTTGTTGATGGCGGCGACGGTATCCTCTACCCAGCGTATATCGTACAACGCGGCAGCCGACATAAGGCCCAGTATCGTCCACGCGGCCCAGTGATGGTCGGTTGCAAGGGTAGCGATGCAGGCTACTGTGGCGATTCGGTATAGCCAGCCGCCCAACGGGTTTTCCAGATAATCCCTGTGCAGACCTGATGGAAAAAACGCCAATAAAATATAGGCCTGCTTTCGCTTTTTCATCTTTTGCACTAACTTGAGGTTAGCGCTTTGCAGCCCTTCGCCCTCAAGATCGAGATTTTTCCATGCTTCGCTCATAAATTTAAGTACCTGTCTTCATTCCATTCACACCGCTTGAATTTGAATGTATCATCTCCATTTCGTTGATCCGCATTGATCGTAGAATGGTCGCAGCGGTTAGACGGCTTCTGACATTCTACACTGTCGTCAGGCAGTAGCGCTTCCCTAATATCGCAGAAAGTTTGGGCCAGTCCTGATTTGCAAGCATATTGCCGCCCGAATCAAAACAGCGCTGCCGGTCTCACTTGCCGGGCTACCGGCGACGTAGCGGGGCGATGCTGGTTGTTGAGCGGAAGTATTGTCGACTGATTTTACAGAATAAAGCCGCACCGCGAGTGCGCTATTTTGGGGTGTTTTCTTACACCGGAACGAATCTCATTACAGTTTTAATTGCAGTAATTTTGATGGACTTTGCTATGAAAAAATTTATGTTAATCCAGCATTCCTATTCGGAATTTCTCGGGATGATAGAAAAACAGCTCGAGTCGCGTAATATCGGGTTTCAGTACCAGCGTCCTTTTCTGGGGGTGGATTTACCGGCCACCGCCAGCCAGCACGATGCGCTGTGGCTGCTAGGCGGCGCCTATCCGGTCAACGACGAGGAGGCCTGCCCCTGGGTAGAGCAGGAATTGCGGCTGATCGGCAATTTCAAGAAAATGCGCCGCCCCATCGTCGGCATAGGCTTCGGCGCTTTGTTGCTGGTGCAACACGCCGGTGGCGAAGTTAGCGACGAACCTTATTTTAATGCCTACTGGACCGTCTGTCACAAAACCGAGGCGGGGCGCGACGATCCCCTGGCCAACGCGGTGGACGGTAAAACAATGCTGGTCATGTATAACGGCAGCGCAACGCTGCCGCCGGACATGGCTCCCATCGTGGTCGACGACAACGGCAACTGGCTCGCGGTTCGCCCCGACGATCTCAGCTACGGCATGTTGTTTCGCCCAGAACTCAAGCCGGGCATGATCGAGGATATGATGATGGAAGACAATCGTCCCTTGCCTGACGACATCGCCGAAATTCTTGCGCAAGCGCGTCTGAACTGGAGTGTAGGTCAGCAGACTGCGGCGGAAATTTCACTGGCGCTGGTAACGGCGCTGGACTTGATGACAGAACGGCATAAAATGCCTGTTTTCAACCTTAAGGTTCGTTAATATCGTGCCCTCGACCGATGAACAACACTGAAAAAAAACTGTTAAGCCATTTTCGCGCTCTTGACGCTGCCGCGCAGCAGGCGGTGGCTGATTTCGCTGAGTTTCTGGCGACCCGTAACACCGCACCGGTGAGCACGGAAATCGCGCTGCCAGCCGATCTGCCGCGACCGCAACACGAAAACCTGATCAAGGCCATCAAACGCCTGCGCGCCACCTATCCCATGCTCGAAGCCAGCAAATTGATCAACGACACTTCGACACAGATGACTCGGCACATGATACACGGCGTTGTGGCGGAAGAGGTCATAGACGAGCTGGAGCGCCTGTTCAAACAGCACTACGAAGCGTACGCCGCGCAGTGGCAAATCGAACCATGATTACCGAGACGGATTTTTTCGATGCGCTGGACGACGAAACACGGCGCCGCATCCTGGCGCTGATTTGGGCGCAAACCGAACTGTGCGTGTGTGAACTGCATTTCGCGCTTGACCAGCATCAGCCCAAAGTTTCCCGCCACCTGAGCGTGCTGCGCGATACCGGCATCCTGACGATACGGCGCCAGGGCACATGGATCTATTATCACCTCAACCCGCAAATCCCCGCCTGGTGCTTTGCGCTGTTTGCCGTGCTGGGCGGGGTGTGGAACGCGAATCCCGTTTGCCAGTCGGACCGCCTGCGGCTCCAGGCCATGCCTAATCGTCCGATCCGTTGTTGCGCCTAATGTGGAGATGCCGCAGCCGGGACAAAATGTTTGCCGCATCGCAATATATCTGTATAATCGAATATATTCGCATGATGGGGCATTCCGCCCCTAAACCGTAGGAACAATGATGACGAAAAAAAACGTATTGATATTGTGTACTGGCAACTCCTGCCGTAGCCAGATGGCGGAAGCCTTGATAAATCACGATCTGGGCGAGCACGTCCACGCCATTTCGGCGGGCATATCGCCGCAACTCAAGGTCGCCGAGGGCGCCATCGCGGCACTCGCCGATCTTGGCATCAGTGCGCAGGGATTGTACCCCAAAGACGTTGACGCGGTGATCGATCAGCCCATTGATCTTGTCATCACCGTTTGCGATAACGCCAAGGAGAGTTGCCCAGTGTTTCCTCGGCCCATTCCCACTGTTCATTTGCCGTTCCACGATCCACACGGCGAACCGCTGGCAAGTTTCATCGCCGTGCGCGACGAAATTCGCGCCCGTCTGCTGCCCGAGGTCGCCGGCCGGTTGTTGTAATGCTGTTCGCGCTCCTGATTTTTATCGCCACGCTGGCGCTGGTGATCGTCCAGCCCAGAGGAATGGGCATCGGCACGGCCGCGTGGCTGGGGGCGGGCGTGGCGCTCCTGCTCGGCATCGTATCGTGGCACGACATCCCCGTCGTCTGGCAGATAGTCTGGGATGCGACATTTACCCTGATTGCGCTGATACTGATTTCGCTGATTCTCGATGCGGCGGGGCTGTTTGAATGGGCAGCCTTGCATCTCGCACGCTGGGCGGCGGGGCAAGGCAAACTGCTGTTCATCGTCATCGTCCTGCTCGGCGCGGTGATCGCGGCGCTGTTCGCCAATGACGGCGCGGTGCTGATCCTCACACCTCTGGTCGTGGATATGCTGCGCGCGCTGCGCTTCAGTCCGCGGGCCACGCTCGCGTTCATCATGTCGGCAGGGTTTATCGCCGATTCGGCCAGCCTGCCGTTCAAGATTTCCAACCTCGTCAACATTATCGCGGCGAACTACGCGGGCATAGGATTCAACGATTATGCGGCGGTGATGATATGGGTCAACCTGCTCTCCGTAGCGGTTTCGCTGGCGATGCTGTTCTGGTATTTTCACAAGGATATTCCGCACGCGTACGACCTCGGCGACCTTGCCGAACCGCACAGCGCGATCCGGGATCCGCTGATATTCCGGGCTGGCTGGGTGGTGCTTGCAGCGTTGATGATCGGTTACATACTCTCGCAGCGCTGGCAGATACCGACCTCGCTGATTACCGGCGCCGGCGCGCTGGTGCTGATTGTACTCGCCGGACGTGAACATTTCACTGGCAAACAGGCGCAAGCGGTGATTCCTGTCGTTACCCTGATCCGCGGCGCACCGTGGCAGGTGGTGATCTTCTCCCTGGGCATGTATCTGGTTGTGTATGGACTTCGTAATCAAGGTGTTACGGCGCAGTTGACAAGTGTTTTGACAGATATGGGTCATCACGGGCTGCTGCTCACCACCCTGGGCACCGGGTTTATCATGGCCATTATATCGGCGGTGATGAACAATCTCCCCGCCGTGCTCGCCGGCAGCCTCGCCATCGCGCAGGCGCAGGCCAGTCCGCTGTTGCATCAGGCGATGATTTACGCCAACGTGATCGGTTGCGATCTGGGGCCTAAAATCACGCCCATAGGCAGTCTCGCGACCTTGCTCTGGTTGCATATTCTCGCGCAGCGCGGCATCAAGATAGGTTGGGGACAGTATTTTCGTATAGGCAT
>DAICZK010000159.1 GCA_027311185.1 Sulfuriferula sp. | reverse complement strand
GTATGGGCCAGCGCGTCGGCGACCGGACGTAGCCGCACGCGCGCCTTGACGAGCTGACTTTCAAATTGACCAAGGTTGCGCGGCAACGCCTCGTCGCCCAGGCAGGCTTGCTCGGCAATCACGCCCAGCATAGCTTCGCGCAGGTCGTCGGCATCGCCGAACGGCCGGTAAGCCAGGGCAAGGTGCGTAAAATCCGGGATATTTTTCTCCAGCGATTTGAACTGTTCGACCAGACTGAGGCGAAACAATCGCACCAGCCCTCTCCTGTGCGCGCGCTCCGCCGCCTGCGCCGTATCGAGCAGGCGCAACGCGACGCTGTCGCGCTCATCGACGATCGCCGGATAGCCCGTCACCGCCAGACCGGCGCGTGTAAAAGGCAGCGACTCGGGCACCTCGCCGAACTCCCAGCGTTTGAATCCGGTTTGCTCGAAACTATCGTCCGGCGCGCTGAAAACCATTTGCGCCGCCTCGCCCAGTTGCTGTTGCAAAGCGCGCAGATCGCGCCCCATGCCCAACTCCTGCGCGCGCTCGTCGACCACGCGAAAATTCATTTGCAGATGCAATGGCGGCGTATCTCGCCAGTCGCCGGCGGCTATTTTCAGCCCGCTGCGCCGCGCCAGCCAGGCAGCCAGAATGTCGGTCATGGCGCCGACCGGCGCGAGATCGCTCATCGCCGCAGTCACCGTATCGGGAACCGGGACAAAAACGCGACGCAGATGTTTGGGCAATGCTTTGATGTACCAGGCCAGTTTCTCGCGCAGCATGCCTGGCACCAGCCAGTCGAAGCGCCAGCCGGGCAGCGTATTGAGCAGCGCCAGCGGAATCGTGACAGTCACCCCGTCCAGCGGATGACCGGGCTCGAAACGATATTGCAGGGGTAGCGCGAGCTTGTCCCATTGCAGCGTCTGCGGAAACCAGTTTTCCGTAATCGTTTCCGCGTCGTGGCGCATCACGTCTTCGCGCCGCAAATACAGCAGACGCGGATTGCTGCGCTCGGCCTCGCGGCGCCAGCGCTCGAAACCGGCGCCGTTGACGATATCGGCGGGGATACGCGCGTCGAAGAACGCAAACAGACCTTCCTCGTCGATCAGCACATCCTGCCGCCGCGCTTTGTGTTCCAGCTCACTCACCTCGTGCAGCAGCTGCTGGTTATGGGCAAAAAACTCCGCCCGGGTGTCGAACTCGCCGGCAACCAGCGCGGCACGAATAAAAATCCTGCGGCTCTCTACCGGGTCTATCGCGCCATAATGCACGCTACGCCGGGGGATGATAATCAGGCCGAATAATTGCACCTGCTCGAAAGCACTGACTTGCGCGGTTTTGCGTTGCCAGTGCGGATCAAAATAAAGCCGTTTGCACAAATGCGCGGCGACAGCTTCCAGCCATTCCGGCTCGATTTTGCCGACTACCCGCGCGTATAAGCGGCTGGTTTCTATCAGTTCCGCGGCCATGACCCATTTCGGCGGTTTTTTTGCCAGCGCCGACCCCGGATGGATATAAAACTGTATGCCGCGCGCGCCCTGGAATCCGCCCTCGTCGCGCTTTACCCCGACTTGGCCGAGGAATCCGCTCAACAGGGCCAAGTGCAGCGCCTCGTAACTTGCGGGTTCGGCATTTTCGCGCAAACCCAGCTCCCCGGCTGTGGTCGCCAGTTGGCCGTGCACCTCGCGCCATTCGCGCAGCCGCGCCGGGTTCAAAAAATGCGTATGGCAATGTTCCTGCAACTGGCGTCTCGATTTCTGGTGCCGGACCATCTCGTCGTAAGTTTGCCAGAGTTTCAACAGCCCGACGAAATCCGAGTGCTCGTCGGCAAAGGCGCGGTGCTTCTCATCCGCTGCGCCCGCTTTGGCGACGGGACGTTCGCGCGGATCCTGTACCGACAAAGCGGAGCAGATGATCAACGCCTCGGTCAGGCACGAACGCTCGTGCGCCGCCAGCAATACGCGGCCTATTTTCGGGTCGAGCGGCAATCGCGCCAATTGCTTGCCGATCGCGGTCAGACGGCGCGTGTTATCAACCGCGTTCAATTCTTCCAGCAACTGGAAGCCATCGGCGACGGCGCGCGGCGACGGCGCATCGAGGAAGGGAAACTCCGCCGGTTGCCCCAGGCGCAGCGCCAGCATGCGCAAGATCACCCCGGCCAACGAAGTGCGCAGGATTTCAGGGTCGGTATAAGCCGGTCGGCCCGCATACTCCTGTTCCGAATACAGGCGTATGCACACCCCCGCGGCAACCCGGCCGCAACGCCCGGAACGCTGGTTGGCCGAGGCCTGGGACACCGGCTCGGTGAGCAACTGGTCTACCTTGTTGCGCGCTGAATAACGCAATATGCGCGCGTAACCGGTATCGACCACATAACGTATGCCGGGAACGGTCAGCGAGGTTTCCGCGACGTTGGTCGCCAGAATAATGCGCCGCGCATTGGTCGGCTGAAAAATCCGTTCCTGCTCCTTGACCGATAAACGCGCGAACAGCGGCAATATCTCGGTGTGCGGCGGATGGTGCTTGCGCAGCGCCTCGGTCGTCTCGCGAATCTCGCGCTCGCCGGGCAAGAACACCAGCACATCGCCCGCGCCGACGGCGGCCAGCTCGTCAACGGCGTCGATGATCGCCAGAATAATCCTATCCTCATCGGTTTCGCGCGGCTTCTGCCCGTCCTCGGTCGTCTCGGGCGCCAATATCGGCCGGTAACGAACCTCTACGGGATAAGTCCGCCCCGATACCTCGATCACCGGCGCATGATTAAAATGCCGCGAAAATCGCTCCGCGTCGATGGTGGCAGAAGTAATAATCAGCTTGAGCTCGGGCCGCCGCGCCATCAGCTGGCGCAGGTAACCCAATAGAAAATCGATGTTCAGACTGCGTTCGTGCGCCTCGTCGATGATGATCGTATCGTATTCGCGCAAATCCCGGTTACCCGTCGTCTCCGCCAGCAACATGCCGTCGGTCAACACCTTGATGACACTATCGGCGCGCACCTGATCGCTGAACCGGACTTTATAACCCACGCCTTCGCCGATGCGGGTGCCGAGTTCCTGGGCGATACGCGTCGCCACCGTGCGCGCGGCGATCCGGCGCGGCTGCGTGCAGGCGATACGCCCGATCTGCCCGCGCCCGGCGGCAAGACATATCTTGGGCAACTGCGTGGTTTTACCGGAGCCCGTCGCGCCACAGACGATGATCGCCTGATGCGAGCGCAAGGCCGCAGCAATGTCCTCGTGCATCGCTGAAATAGGCAGTTCTTCGGGATAAGTTATCGCGACCGGCCGCCAGTAGCGCAGTGGATTTTGGGTTGCTTCGTTCATTGGGTTATCCGGGATGCGACGAATAAAAAGGTAGCATCTCCTTTTTACTCTAACAATGCGAAATTCTGTTTATTCAAAAACAGGTATGAGCCTGAGTACTACTTCGTCAACCACAGCCAGGTTAACTTTCTCCACAAATTTTGCGTTTCTTGCCTGAAGGTCAATAGATCTTAGCATGTTGACAAGTACCACCCCTTGCGTTGCAGAACCGGAACCCCTCAACGTGACCATAAACCCCGCCCATCTCGCAAAGTCCGCTCCTTGCGAGATGGGCGCTATCAGTGTCATGCCAATGGCATTAAATGCTTTGTGGGAAATAACCAAAACGGGTCGAGCTTCTCCTTGCAGTTCCTTACCGGCTGTCGGATTCAGGCAAACTCTGACAATATCGCCACGATCAAAAGCCTTACTCAAAGCATCTCCCCTCCATCCGGGTTCATTGTATCCCATACTTTAAAATTCGCCGGAACGGGTGCATTCAAATCGCACTGCGCCAGTAACTCAGAGAGCGTGTATCGAGTCCTAACCACTGGCGTTAATACTATCTTGCCTTCAATTTGTTCCGCATGAATTGCACTGCCAATTGATAAATTGAGTGACCGCAGTAACGTTGACGGGAAAATAATTCCGGCACTATTACCTAGTTTACGAATAGAGAGTTCCATTACCTCACCCATTTTATTAAACAATGTTGCAAC
>DAICZK010000158.1 GCA_027311185.1 Sulfuriferula sp. | reverse complement strand
CCGCGGTTGCCATGACTGCGCTTGTTTTCGCCGATGTCATAATTTCGTAATTAAAATACAACGAGCTTGTAATTGCCGGTTGTTATCATCACTCCTTGAAAATGTTCGTCTCATGATGTATGGCTACCTGCGCGCAGTGACGGCATTTGTCTGTAACGCTGAGCAGTTATTTTTGTAACGCTAACCCGACGGAGGTTGTCACTAATGATTTCGTTTAAAAAATCGCAGCTTCGATTTACCGCTTTACTGACTGCGCTGCCTTTTGCACTGCAAGGGTGTGTCATGGATTCGAGCAATTCGGTTGCAGTACCGCCTGCTCCAGCCCCGACCGCCAGCATATCGCCGCAGGACGCGTTGGTGACCGCTACACCGATCAAGCATGTGGTGGTAATCTATAATGAAAACGTCTCGTTCGACCATTATTTCGCCACGTACCCCACTGCGACCAATCCGGCCGGCGAGCCCTCCTTCACTGCTGCAGCCGGTACGCCTGTGCCGAACAATCTGACGAGCGCCAATCTGCTTATCAATAACCCTAACTTCACCAATGCAGCCAACGGCACAAGCGCGACCAACCCTTTCAGGCTCGATATCACCCAGGCCGCCACGGCTGACCAGAATCACGCTTATACAGCTGAACAGCAAGCCTACGATAACGGCATGATGGATCTGTTTCCAAAATACACCGGTGCAGCAACTACGGGCGGCGTAGGCGCTTTTGGCACGACAGGGCAGGTCATGGGTTATTACGACGGTAATACCGTCACTGCGCTGTGGAACTACGCCCAGCATTTCGCGATGAGCGACAACGCTTACACCGATGATTACGGCCCTTCCACTCCGGGCGCGCTCGAAGTAGTCGGCGACCAGACCAACGGGATGGTGAATATCGCGACGACTCACACTCCGTTTACGCTCGCTGCCTATTCTTATTTCATTAATGACGGCCAGGGCGGCTATACGCTGATCAACGACGTCGATCCGGGTTACGATACCTGTTCGAGCACGACCAACCAGGTAATGATGTCCGGCAAAAACATCGGCGAATTGCTTAACGCCAAGGCGATCACCTGGGGCGGCTTCATGGGCGGGTTCAACCTGACCACGACGAATGCCAATGGCACGACGGGGTGCAAGCGCAGCACATATTCCGATGTGGTACGAAGCATCGTCACCGATTATATCCCGCACCATAACTGGTTCCAGTACGACGCAAAAACTGCCAACCCCACGCATGCGCGGCCTACCAGCACTGCGGCTATCGGCTACACGCTGGTGCCAGGCAGCCAAACGGTGGACCCGGCGAACCACGAGTACGGCATGAACGATTTTTTTGCTGCAGTGGAGGCGGGCAACTTTCCTTCGGTCAGTTTCCTGAAAGCGCCTGCTTATCAGGATAGTCACGCGGGTTATTCCGATCCGCTCGACGAGCAGGCTTTTGTCACCAAGATCGTGAACTTCCTGCAACAGCAGCCAGACTGGAAGAACACCGCCGTGATCGTTACCTATGACGACTCGGATGGCTGGTACGATCATGCTTACGTTGCGCCGACCAGCGCTTCGTATGATTCCCAGGCCGACCAGCTCAACGGCTCAGGCGTGTGCGGCGCGGGCGCCTCGACGCAACCTGCGCTGCCAGGCGTGAACGGTTTGCCGGTCAATGGTCGTTGCGGTCCCGGCACGCGTATTCCGCTGATGGTGATTTCGCCCTGGGCCCAAACCAATTACGTGAGCCACGTGCAGATTTCGGTGTCCTCTGTGGCGCGCTTCATCGAAGACAACTGGTTAGGCGGTCAGCGGCTGGGCGGCGGTTCGTGGGATGCGACGGCAGGCTCGCTTAACGATCTGTTCAACTTCTCCGGCAGCGGCAATGCGCCCGTAGTCTATCTGGACCCAACGGTGGGTAAAGTGCTCAGCGCGCCGCCTGCCGGTAGTGCCACGCCTACTTCGCTCTGATGTCCATGCGCGTAGCCTGGATCGCTACGGCCGTACTGGCCGGTGTCATGGCGGTGTGGGCAGCGGGGGTGGTGGCCGACAGCCCCCTCCCCCTGCATCAGTGGGTGGCGCATCCGCGCGACAGCTGGCTGCTTGCTCACGGCGAGAATCCGAACGTGGTGCGGTTGGTGCTGCCACCGGAAAAGCCGCTCAGCGCGGTGGCGCACCTGGGCCGCAAGCTGTTTTTCGACCCCGCTCTTTCGGGTTCGGGCAAATTGTCCTGCGCTTCGTGCCATAGTCCTGATCACGCCTATGCGCCGGCGAACGATCTGTCGGTGCAGATCGGCGGCGGCGACCTGCATCAAGCAGGTGTGCGCGCCGTGCCGTCGCTGACGTATCTGTATCGCCAGGAAAATTTCAGCATCGGCCCGGATAATCCGGAGGACGAAAGCGTCAACCTGCAACAGCTCGCTGTATCCGGCGCACAGGCACCGCGCGCGCGGAAAACGGCGCGCAGTACGTTGGCTGCCGCAGCCAATCTGGTGCCAAAAGGGGGACTGTTCTGGGATGGTCGCGTGAATACTCTGCAACAGCAAGCCGACGGGCCGTTGTTTAACCCGCTGGAAATGGATGCGGGTAGCCCGGCCACGGTCATAGCCAAGCTCGAAAGCGCGTCTTCCGCACATGATTTCGTGCAGCTTTTCGGTCCTGGCGTATTCCGGGACCCGACTCTGGCGGTATCCGAGGCATTGTTTGCGCTCTCGCGTTTTCAGATCGAAGATGCGAGTTTCCGGCCTTTCACAAGCAAGTACGACGCATGGCTGCAAGGCCACGCGCGTTTTACTTCCGCCGAATTGCGCGGCTATCTGGTATTTAATGACGTTAATAAGGGCGATTGCGCCGCGTGTCACCTTGATCAGGTTACGCGCGACGGCTTGCCGCCCTTGTTTACCGACATGCAGTACGAGGCGCTGGGCTTGCCGCGCAATACGGCGATTCCCGCTAATCATAATCGTGGCGATTACGATCTGGGTCTCTGCGGCCCTTATCGCATCGATCTGAAAATGCAGACGCAATACTGTGGCATGTTCCTCACGCCCACGCTGCGCAATGCCGCGACGCGTCATGCGTTTTTTCATAACGGGGTCTATCATACGCTGGCCCAGGTACTGGACTTCTACAGCTTGCGCGACACGGCGCCGCAACGGATTTATCCTGTAGGCCGGGACGGCAAGGCGGCGAAATATAACGATATGCCGGCAGAGTGGCGTGCGAATGTGGATGTGACAGACCCGCCGCTGAGCCATCATCTTGGCGAGACGCCGGCGATGAGCAAACAGGACAGGCAAGACATCATTGCCTTCCTGCAAACTCTGAATGATGGATATTCGGTAGCAAAACACTGACAGCCAGAGAAAAATGTTCCAGAATGGAAGTTTATAGCTTGCGTTTTACCAGTTTGAATCCCAGCCGCGAGGCTGGGTTTTTTTTGGTGCGGCGGTGATTACATTTTCAGGTTTTACAGCGCCAGCCACAAGGCGTTGAGACGTTGTACGAAGGCGGCCGGGTCTTCGAGTTGTCCGCCTTCAGCCAGCAAGGCCTGATCGAACAGGATATGACTCCAGTCGTCGAACTTGCCGCTATCCTCCTGGCTTTTGAGCCGTTGCACCAAACCGTGCTTGGGGTTGATTTCCAGTATTGGCTTGGTATCGGGCGCTTTTTGTCCTGCGGCCTTGAGCATGCGCTCCAGATTGCCGCTGATATCGTGTTCGTCGGCGACCAGGCAGGCGGGCGAGGTGGTCAGGCGGTGCGTGATGCGTACATTTTTTACTTGGTCGCCCAGCGACAGCTTGATTTTTTCGGCCAGATCCTTGAATGCTTCGGCCTCATCGGCCTGTTCCTTTTTCTCGTTCTCGTCCGCCAGCTGGCTTAAATCGAGATCGCCTTTGGCCACGGATTGCAGCTTCTTGCCTTCAAATTCGGTGAGATGGGAGAGCATCCATTCGTCGACGCGCTCGGCTAGCAGCAATACTTCCACGCCCTTGGCGCGGAAAAATTCCAGGTGAGGGCTGTTTTTGGCCGCAGCAAAGCTGTCCGCGGTAACAT
>DAICZK010000157.1 GCA_027311185.1 Sulfuriferula sp. | reverse complement strand
GGCATTTAACGAGCCGACTAACCTCTAACATCGATACTGCCGCCATAACAGTCTGGTAATACTAACTGCAAGAATAGTCAGCGCCAGGAGCGTCAATATCCATTTACTCAATGTAGCCGCACCAGCCAAATCAGCGATAATCGGCACCTCGTGCGGATAAAGCTCGAGCAGGCTAAAAATCAGAATATTTTCAATAATATCAGCTAGCGCCACAAACAAAGGTAAAAGAATTACGCTGCACCAGCGACCAGCAAACCCCCTAGACGCGGCCAGCAGTCGCGACAGCAGCAAAGAAAACGCAAGACCGTAACAGCACGCAAACGATGCGTCCGCCAACAGAAAGCGCCGGTAAATGGCGCGTCCGCCATCGCCATAGCAAAGTAGCGCCCGATACGCCGTCGCTGCATCATAGTAAGGACGGACGTCGAGCACGCCCTCGCCGCACCCTGCGGCAACTAGCGCCTTATTCGAAAATGGCAGCGTGGAATAGTTGAAAACCCAGAAATATCCGGCGCAGATTAAAATCAGCGTCAGAATCAGGCGCCAGGAAGCATGCCGATATAGGTAAGCGCTTAATGATGCAAACATTTCATGCGCCTTGCACCAAGCCTGCGCTGCTTGGCGGATAACCCAGCGCAACGAGACTGGCTGCCAAAGCCGACAGCCCGGGCGTATGCGGAAGTTCGCCTATCAGTTCGCGCAATGCGCCATCTTCCAGCACAAAAGGGCGCTGCCATAAATAACGCATCTCGAGTATCGCGCGCGACATCGGCGAAAACATCGATGACAATCGTACCAGACCCCACGGCAAAGCGACCAGTTTCAACTGTCGTTCGATCACTTGTTCCAGCGCGCTGTGCAACTCGCGGCCTGTAAATACGTGTCCGGGAAAATGAAAACTGTTGGCACCGCTCAACTCTTTACGCAGATTTGCGAGGCGAACAAAGCTTGCAGCAAAATCGGGCAGATACGCCCACGCGTGAAGCACGTCCGGCGGCCCCGGGTAGACGATTTTGCCTTGACCCAGGGATTTGGCAATCACCAGATCGAACCACGAACCTCGACCTTCACCACCGAAAAAATCGCCGGCGCGCACTACGACGCTATTGACGCCGCGCTTGGCTGCCATGCGCAGCTGCCGCTCAATTTCGATACGAAGGCGGGCCTTGCTATTGTTGCCAACCTGCGGCGTATTCAGATGCAACTCGGGTGGTAGTGTCCGACCGAAATTATATACGTTGCCCGGAAACATCAGTAACGCGCCACTGACTTCCGCAGCCCTCAGCACATTCGCCGCCAAGCGCAGCGCATATCGTTCCCACTCCGTATAAGGCGGATTGAGTGCATTGACAATCACATCCATGCCTTGCGCCGCGGCGCACAACGCTTCCGTATCCATGGCATCGACCACCACCGCTTCGACCCCAGCCGGCCAGCTTGCGTTGTTTCGCCTGGACTGCGCATGCACGTGCCAGCCGGCCAGCAAAAAAGCCTGCGTTGCCGCCATGCCGAAACGGCCGTGTGCACCCAGAACCAGTACTGATGGCGAAGCAAAATTCATGATTATTCCTGTTCGTTTATGTCATTTCGCCATTTTCTCCGCCCAAGCACTATGGCACAATAAACATATCTGAATACTAGCTATGCATTTATGGATGCCACCTCTCGCTTGCCCTCGCCTCCTTTGGATTGGAACCTGCTGCGCGCATTTCTGGCAGTTGTCGATGCAGGATCGCTGACGGGTGCGACGCGGTTGCTCCTGACCAGCCAACCGACTTTAAGCCGACAAATCGCCGAACTGGAATCGGTACTGGGCGTCACATTATTTGAACGAGTCGCGCGCGGGGTGAGACTGACGGTAGCCGGGAGCGCTTTGCTGCCACCGGCACGACAGATGGAAACCGCCGCCCAGGTTTTATCGCTCGCCGCGTTGGGGCAGACTCAGCAAACTAGTGGTACGGTACGGCTGACTGCCGGCGAAATGTTTTCCGCCTTTATAGTGCCAAAAATTCTCACCCCATTACGCCTGTCTCAGCCGCAGATCCAGATCGAACTATTGGCCTCGAATCGGGTGGAAAATCTGCTGGAGCGGCAAGCCGACATTGCTATCCGCCATACGCGTCCAAGGCAAGGCGGATTGGTGGCAAAACGGCTAGGCGATGTCGGCATAGGCGCTTTTGCGCACGCGGATTACCTAAATCGGATTGAAGGTAAGATCGAACTTGGCCGTGTTGCCCAATATGACTGGATAGGCCTGGACTCATCCGACCTCTTGCTCCGAGGTTTTCGCAAAGCAGGTTTAGCGGTGGAACGAGATTTTTTTGCATTTCGTTGCGACAATCAAGTAGTCGGCTGGCAAGCGGCGCTGGCTGGCCTCGGAATTGGAGTCGCCCCGGTAGCCATCGCAAAAAACTGGCCCGAAATGCAAATGATCCTGCCCGAAGTGTCTATTCCCAAAATGCCCGTTTGGCTAACGGCGCACCGCGAACTGCGTTCCAGTGCCCGCATCGGGCTGGTTTTTGATGCCCTAGCGGAAGGACTGCAAACGATATTGGATGAATAAGGTCCCAGTACCATCAAATTTTGAAACTGTAGCGGCGGCAACCGCTACGACTATTTATGGCAGCCAGTTTATCGCGGGCAAGCCCGCTCCTTGTATGATCGAAATGAATGCAATGCTGTTAAGGAGGTTTAAGTAAGATACACGATTCACCGGGAAGGCCGTCCGCTCCTGAGGACTGGTTTTTAACCAGAGCCTGATGGTAGATTGGCCTCCCGCCCTATTCGCCGATACCGTGGAGTATCCGAGGTTTAGAGCCTGCATACACAAGGAAGGTAGGCGCATGTGCAGGGTCGGGAAACCAGTGGATAGTTTACTTTCTTTTTCGACTTTATGGACAAATATCATGATCATTCAATCTGAAAAAATGGTTCAACCACCCCAACCGCTGTTCGCCGGGATTGACGTCGGTGCCGAGGAATTGATTTTGCTCATCCGCAAGAACGGCACCTCTCACCAGCCGCAGAAATTCGCCAACACCCCCGCCGACCGCACCCGGCTGCTGAAGAAGCTGGTCAATCTGCCCGGCATCGTCGTCTGCCTGGAGGCCACCGGGGTCTATCACTTCGATTTGTCCATCGCCCTTCACGATGCCGGGGTGGCGCTCATGGTGGTCAATCCGAAGTCTTCCCACAACTTCGCCAAGGTGTTGATGAAAAACAGCAAGACGGATGCCGTCGATGCCGACACGCTGGCCCAGTACGCCGAGCGGATGGATTTCGTGGCATGGACGCGCCCGTCCGACGAGAAGATCGCCCTGCGCAGTTTCGCCCGCCGCATCGACGCGCTGACCCGCCAGAAAGCGGCCGCCAAGAACCAGCTCCACGCCTTGGACGCCTCGAAGGAAACGCCTAAAGCAGTGCTGCGCGATGTGAATCTATCCATCACCCAACTGGAGAAACGCATGGAGGGCTTGAGCAAAGAGGCGCGGGCCTTGATCGGAAAACATCCCGATCTTGAGCGTGCGTTTCATTTGCTCACGAGCATCAAGGGCATTGCCCAAACCAGTGCCATTGCGCTCATGGGCGAGCTGTTGCTGTTGCCGCCAGGTCTTTCCCACCGCGAATGGGTGAAGTTTGCCGGCCTCGATCCGCGCGCCTTTGATTCCGGTAAAAGCGTCCATAAAAAAACGCGTCTATCCAAGGCCGGTAACCGCCATATTCGTTCGGCACTCTATATGCCCGCCTTGAGCGCCAAACAGCACGATCCACATGTCAAGGCGTATTTCCAGCACCTCGTGGATAACGGCAAGCAACCTTTACAAGCCGTCTGTGCGGTCATGCGCAAACTGCTGCACGCGATCCACGGCATGTTGAAACAGGACAAACCGTTCGATAACGCCCGCTTTTACGCTATTCCCGCATGAGCCGGAAAGCGCAAAAAATACAGAAAAAATGCTTGACCTCGAACAGAGTATCTACGCAACGGCATACAAAGGGGATGACGAATAAATCAGCGCTTCCCTAGCGCGGAGACTTTTAACCCCAACGGAAC
>DAICZK010000156.1 GCA_027311185.1 Sulfuriferula sp. | reverse complement strand
GTACCTGCACCAACTCGTGCCGCTGGGATTACAAAGTCCACGACACGCACGAGGATGCGACCGGCGACGTAGAAAAAATCGAGTTCGATTTCCGTACCGCGATGGAGGCGACGGAATTTTCCGATTGCGGCAGCCAGCAGCGCCATCCGCTGGCAAACAAGGTCTATCTGATCGAGGAAAAGGAACGGCCCGGCGAAATGATGCCCATCATGGAAGATGATCATGGCACTTATATCATGAATTCCAAGGACCTTCGCGCCATCGAACACATCGCTCGGCTGGTGGCCATCGGCGTCGACTCGCTCAAGATCGAGGGCCGCACCAAATCTGGCTACTATGTCGCCCGCACCGCGCAGACCTACCGCAAGGCCATCGATGACGCCGTTGCCGGCAGACCCTTCGATCCGTCCCTGTTATCGGATCTGGAGAGCCTCGCCAACCGCGGCTATACCGACGGTTTCTATGAACGTCACCACACGCACGAATACCAGAATTACATGCGCGGCCACTCTGAGAGCAACCGCAGCCAATATGTCGGCGATGTCATCGGCTACGACAGTGCGAGCGGGTTTGCTGAAATCGAAGTCAAAAACAAATTTCTGGTCGGCGACCGGCTGGAGATCATCCACCCCTCCGGTAATCACACCGTCGCGCTGATACAGATGCTCGACCTGCATGGCGCTCCTATCCAGGAAGCGCCAGGCAGCGGCTACCGGGTCAAAATCCCGCTGCAAGACAATCTGGAACATGCGCTGGTAACCCGCTTCCTCAACAGTCCAGATCAACCCGTATAGCGGCATCGGCCAATTGCGCCGCCAGCAGGGTGTTTTCCAGCAGCATCGCCACCGTCATCGGCCCGACGCCGCCGGGCACGGGCGTAATCCACGCCGCACGTTCGCCGGCCGCAGCGAATTCGACGTCACCGCGCAGACTGCCGTCCGCCATCCGGTTAATGCCCACATCCACCACGGTCGCGCCGGGTTTGATCCAGGCGCCCTTGACCAGCTCGGGTTTGCCGACAGCAACCACCACGATATCGGCTTGCGCGACAAACGCATCCAGATTGTGCGTAAAGCGATGACAAGTCGTCACGGTACATCCCGCGAGCAATAATTCCAGCCCCATGGGACGCCCGACGTGATTCGACGAACCCACCACTACCGCGCTCATGCCTTTGAGGTCGTCGTGTACCATCGCCAGCAAACGCATCACGCCATACGGCGTGCATGAGCGCAAAGTCGGCATGCGCACCGCCAGACGACCGATGTTATATGGATGAAAGCCGTCCACATCCTTGCCCGGACAGATCCGTTCGATCACGGCAGTCGGATCGATCTGCGGCGGCAAGGGCATTTGCACGAGAATACCGTGCACTCCAGTGTTGTGATTCAATTCGCCGATCAACGCCAGCACCTCCGCCTGCGTAGTCGTCACCGGCAAATCATATAAAATGGAGTGTATCCCCGCCTTGAGACAGGCATTCCGCTTGTTACGCACGTAAATCCCGGAGGCCGGGTCGCTGCCGACCAGAATCACCGCCAGAGCTGGCGCAGTCATGCCTGCCGTGACGCGCGCACTCACTCGCACTGCAAGATCAGCGATAATCCGCTCCGACAAACCTTTTCCATCGAGACTCTGTGCTGGCATAATAACTAAGGGCCATTCAATACAAAGACGCTATCATCTCATTTATTGCTATCAACATTCAAGGCTGCAATTACGCAACTGTCTATTGACGAGATCGCCCGCCCAGCGTATAGTTCTGGGCTTTCGGGGCGTAGCGTAGTCTGGTAGCGCGCCTGGTTTGGGACCAGGATGTCGGGAGTTCGAATCTCTCCGCCCCGACCAAGATTTATCGGGTCGACATAGTTTCTTCCTCTATAAAAGGCAACCATGGTGCCGGTGTGTGAGCTGCCCGTAGCTCAACCGGATAGAGCACCAGCCTTCTAAGCTGGGGGTTACAGGTTCGATTCCTGTCGGGCAGGCCAAAGTGCCGTAATAAAAAATACAGACAGACCGTTTTCAGTGGTGGATGTAGCTCAGTTGGTAGAGTCCCGGATTGTGATTCCGGTTGTCGTGGGTTCGAGCCCCATCATTCACCCCAAATACCTCAATAAAAACAGTCACTTGTGCGGATTCCCAGGGTTCAGCGCCGGCATGGCTATCCAGTTTCCCTGCGCCAAATTGCCCTTATTGCAACAAATACTCATGCATTCATGCGATTGCATTCGTTCGGGCGCCGCTAGCGTACAATATCTCGCAACGACCTAATCAGACCACGCCACTTTTTTTTCCAAATCCCATACAATTTAGCACTTTACATTGAAAGAGTGTGGTATAAAATTAGAAACATAAAAATTAGAAACATAATCTAAATATCTGTTTATAAATACCGCTTATGACAACAGCCGCCTCGCCACTGATCCGGACAATGGACATCAAGAACCTTCCCACGTTGCCCCATATCCTGTTACGCGTGCTCGATTTGTGCAATCGCGACGACACCTCGCTACAGGACATTGCGGAACTGGTCGGCCAGGATGCGGCTCTGAGTTCAAAAGTGATCGGGGCGTGCAACACGGCCCAGTTCAGCCGCCAAAACAAATTTGTTTCATTCGAACAAAACCTCAGCATGCTTGGCCTGGACATGGTCAAGACCATTACCATCAGCTCCTCGTTTTATCAGGTATTCAATAACCTGAACCTCAGCCCGGGGTTTGACCTCAAGGCTTTTTGGGGCGCTTCGCTGACCTCGGCGCTCATGGCAAAAGCGATTGCCAAGGAAATGGATTATCCTTATGCCGAAGAAGCCTATCTGGCCGGACTGCTGCTCAATATCGGGCAGTTAGTACTATGGAGCAATTCCCCCAAGCAATACGCCGCCCTGTTGGCCGACCAGATCAATGACGAAGAACTTCTGGCGCAGGAAACGGAGAAGCTGGGCAATAATCATTGCGAAGTCGGCGCATGGCTGGTGAACAGTTGGGATATGAATTCCTTTATCGCCGACGCGGTCCTCTATCACCACATGCCGCGAGAGAAAATTGCCAATACGCATCTGCTGATAAAAATAGCGCATATCGCGAACAGCCTGACGATGAGCAACGCCAAAACGACGACACCCTACATCGAGGAAGAGCAACTATCGGGCATTTCGGCGGAAAGCCTGCGACGCATCGTCGACAGTGCTCGCGCGCAGGCCAACAATGTGGCGCAGTCGATAGGCATAGAAATTACTACCCGGGGCGAAGACGGCGTCGCGGCCGAAAAAAACGACCAGGACAACATGCGCCAGCAGAAAACCCAACTTGCGATGGAGTTGCGCGACATCGTACTGATAGGCAGAAACCCGCTAGGTGCAAGCGCTACGAATTCGCTCGACGAAACGCTCGTCTCCATACAGCGCTCGGTACAGATTCTGTTCGGCTTCCAGAATATTGCCTTTTTCCTGCCCGATCACAAAACCCATATCCTCAAAGGTCGCTGCCTCTCCGGTCAGGGCATGCTGATCAATGAAATAAGCCTGCCTCTGAGCAAGGAAATCAGCCTTATCACCGATGCCTTTCTCGGCAAAATCCCCACCGATTCCTTCGGCCGGGGCGACACGATCATTCCCTGCATCATGGATGAACAAATCATCCGCCTGATGGATGCGGACGGCTTTTTCTGCCAGCCCCTGTTCACCCAGAACACGCTGGTCGGGGCGCTGGTATTCGGCGTTTCGCAGGCGCAATTGATCAACCTCAAAAAACAACAAAAGCTCGTGTCGATGTTCGCCCAGCAATCGGCACAAGCCATTGCGCTACTGAACGCATTCGACGAGCAGGAGGCGCGCATAAAAACCGAGATGATGGCCTCGGTCAGGGAAAAAACCCGGCAAATTGCGCACGAGGCGAGCAATCCGCTTAGCATCATCAAAAACTACATCCACCTGTTAGGCGTCAAACTGTCCAAGGAAGACCGCGCGCAGGAAGACCTGAAAATCATCCAGGCCGAAATTGACCGCGTTTCGCGGATTCTGCAAGGGCTCTCCGCGACCACGGAGCGGCGGGAAGAACTCGACCCTAACGAATTGATTCGAAATCTGTACAAAATTTC
>DAICZK010000155.1:3865-4127 GCA_027311185.1 Sulfuriferula sp. | reverse complement strand
AATCACTATCACGCCTACCTGTAGCGGTGATGAGTACGCCATCAGGGCTCCAACCAAGATGGCCCAAATCAAAATTCACTGTGTTTTGCATCGTACGAATGATTTTGCGATGCTCCATATCAACAATGGCGATAAGAGACTGGTCAGCTAATGGCGGATCACCAAAAGCAGGCAGTGGAGTATTAAATGTCCAACTGCGGGGATTGTTTACCACCCCCCCTATAGCGACAAACATTCCATCGGAACTGATTGCCAAGGCTTT
>DAICZK010000155.1:0-3855 GCA_027311185.1 Sulfuriferula sp. | reverse complement strand
TTAGGATAAAAAGGAACTGTACGGAGACCCCACACTGGCTGCCACGAGGTCGTGTCATAAATGATTAGGTTGTCTCCGGGCTTCGTGACTATTCGATCCAAAACCCGGATCAATGATTTTCCGTCAGGGGTAAATCCAATGGCATTACACCCACCTCCTCCAACCGGATCAGTGATGTCATGAACAGTTTCCCATGTACCGGTATTCCAAATGCGGGCAACAATGTAGTCGGCTGCTCGGCTATGGCATGCGACGAGCAAATGCCCATCGGGGCTATAACGTATTGACTCCGTTGTCTGAAGGTCGTCTCCCCCTTGAGCTTTTTCCAAGGTGCGGACAATGCGCTTGTTTTGCCAGTCCCATATCTGAACTTCCAAAGTGGTCGGTGATGTCGCCGCCAGATATTTCCCGTCCGGGCTGAAATCCAGTCCCCATATTTCATATCTCCAGAATCCGACTTCCTTGTTTTCATGGAATTCAGCGACCTTTACCGCAATTGCCTTTTGATTTTTGATTAGATCACTGAAAGGATTGCAATAGCCAAATACTGGCAATAGTAAAGCAGCGATGACGAGTAAAATTTTGATTGGAATTCTTCTCATTCATTTTTACCCGTATTAGGTTCAAATTGGGGGCGGCCATGAACGGCGGTTATTGGCCGACAACGGCCGGATTGTCTTCGCAATTTCTACTGGCAGCAATGTGGCGTGGAGCGGACACTTATTTCCCCAATTCGAAGTTACATTGACACATAGCCGCCCATCGAATCTTGATATTAGCCTACCCTAAAACGGCGCAGTTAGTGCTTTGCATTCTGCCGCGGCATTTCAGCAGGCGGTGGGCAGCTTGTTGCCCACCTGAATTTTCGGTTTTGCTTCCTAGTCCACAGCCAGTTCGGGCCGGTTCCGGAAATGTTCCAGTGCCTCCGGGTTCAGCATTGCATCGAGATTCTTCACCGGTTCGCCGTGGACGACGTTGCGTACCGCCAGCTCCACCAGCTTGCCGCTCTTGGTGCGCGGTATGTCGGGCACCGCGAGGATCTTCGCCGGCACATGCCGCGGCGTGGTGTTGTCGCGTATCGTGGACCTGATTCTATTCGCCAGTTCCTCGCTCAGCGCCACACCGTCGCGCAGCTTCACGAACAGCACAATGCGCACGTCGCCGATACTGCCCGGCGGCCAGGTCTGCGCGATCACCAGGGATTCGAGCACCTCGGGCAGTCGCTCAACCTGGCGGTAGATTTCGGCGGTGCCGATGCGCACTCCGCCCGGGTTGAGCGTGGCATCGGAGCGTCCGTAAATGATTACCCCGCCATGCATGGTGATCTCGCAGAAATCGCCGTGGCACCAGATGCCGGGAAAGCGTTCGAAATAGGCGGCGTGGTATTTGGCGCCGTCGGGATCATTCCAGAAACCCAGGGGCATGGCCGGGAAGGGTTGGGTGCAGACCAGTTCACCCTTTTCGCCGCGCACCGGGTTGCCGTCTTCGTCGAACACATCCACGGCCATGCCCAATCCCCGGCACTGTATCTCGCCGCGCCACACCGGCAGCAGCGGGCTGCCGAGCACGAAGCAGGAGACGATGTCGGTGCCGCCCGAGATCGACGACAACTGCACCTGTGGCTTGATAGCATGGTAAACAAAATCGAAGCCTTCCGCCGACAGCGGGCTGCCGGTCGAAAATATCGCGCGCAGCGGGGCGAGGTCGAAACTTTCCGCGGGCACCAGCCCGGTCTTGGCCAGCGCGTCTATGTACTTGGCGGAAGTGCCCAGCTGGGTCATGCGCTCGGCCTGCGCGTAGTCGAACAGGATGCGCCCGCCGGCGGCGAAGGGACTGCCGTCGTAAAGCAGCAGCGTGGCGCCGCAGGCCAGCCCGCTCGCCAGCCAGTTCCACATCATCCAGCCGCAGGTGGTGAAGTAGAACAGCCGGTCTCCCTCGCGCACGTCGCTGTGCAACTGGAGTTCCTTCAGGTGCTGCAGCAGTGTGCCTCCGGCGCCGTGGACGATGCACTTGGGTACGCCGGTGGTGCCGGATGAATACAAAATATAAAGAGGATGATTGAAGGGCAGGGCTGCAAACTCTATGCTGCTGATTGCGGCGTAGGGCGCGACGAATTCCTTCCAGTTGACCGCTCCGGGTATTGCATCGAGTATCGCATCGAACTTGTCGGCTGCGGACACATAGGGCACGACGATGACTCTCACCAGCGTTTGCAACTGGCGCGCCACCCCGGCCAGCTTGGCCGATACGTCGATGACCTTGCCGTTGTAGAAATAACCGTCGACGCCGATCAGCACTTTCGGCGCCACCTGGCCGAAGCGGTCCAGCGCGCCCTGCACGCCGAAATCGGGAGAGGCGGAAGTGAAGATCGCGCCTATGCTGGCGGTGGCGAGCATCGCGATGATCGCTTCCGGCATGTTGGGCAGCCAGACCGCGACCCGGTCGCCCGCGACAACGCCGAGCTTGCGCAGTCCCGCCGCCAGTTGCGCCACTTCGCCGCGCAATTCTTTCCGGGACAGCCTGCGCTTTACCTTGTCCTCGCCCCAGAATACCAGCGCATCTTCGTTGGCCGAAGGGCGCAGCAGGCTTTCGGCGAAATTGAGCCTGGCCTCGGGGAACCATGACGCACCCATCATGCCCTGCCGGGGATCCTTGACCAGCACGCGCCGTCCCGGTTCGCCGATCACGCCGGAAAAATCCCACACGGCACGCCAGAACGCTTCCGGTTGATCTATCGACCAGTGCCACAGCGCATCGTAGTCAGACGGCTCGACACCGCAATGCTCGCGCACGTGGCGGATGAAGGCCGTCACCCGGGTCGCGGCGATACCGGCAGGATCGGGTGTCCAGCAGGGTTCTGTCATGGTTCGCATCCCGGCAGCTGTGCGGCAACGTGATGGCGCGTCAGGGTTTGACTGCGAATGTCTTTTTTCACTTGATCTGCTCCGCACATGACAAGGCTCCATGCATGACGACGGGCAGTTTTGAAGGCCGCCGCATTTTTGTCAATACCGTAAACATCGATAGAAAATCCTGCGAGCTTAACGCTCGACCGTCAGCGCCACGCCCATGCCGCCGCCTATACACAACGAGGCGATGCCGCGCTTCGCGTCGCGTTTCTGCATTTCGTGCAGCAACGTGACCAGCACGCGGCAGCCTGAGGCACCGATCGGGTGGCCGAGGGCGATTGCGCCGCCGTTGACGTTGATCCTGGCTGTGTCCCAGCCCATTTCCCGGTTGACTGCGCAGGCTTGCGCCGCGAAGGCCTCGTTGATTTCCAGCAGGTCGAGGTCGGAAGCTTTCCATCCGGCTTTTTCCAGTGCCAGGCGGGAGGCGGGCACCGGGCCCATGCCCATGATGGAAGGATCCAGGGCGGCACTCGCGTAGCTCCTGATGGTGGCCAGCGGCTTGAGTCCGAACTCATGGGCGCGGGCGGCGGACATCACCATTACCGCGGCGGCGCCATCGTTGATGCCGGAGGCGTTGCCCGCGGTGACGGTGCCGATATCGTCGAAAGCGGGGCGCAGGCTGGCCAGGGATTCGGCGCTGGTTTTGTTTTTTGGGAATTCATCGGTATCAAACATTACCGGTTCGCCTTTGCGTTGCGGGATGGCGACAGGCACGATTTCGTCCCTGAACCTGCCGGCGGCCTGCGCGGCAGCGGCCTTTTGCTGCGAGGCCAGCGACAATGCGTCCTGCTCCGCGCGGCTGATGCGGTATTGCCTGGCGACGTTCTCCGCGGTGATGCCCATGTGGTAGTTGTTATACACGTCCCACAATCCGTCGACGATCATAGAGTCGACCAGTCTGGCGTCGCCCATGCGCAAACCGTCGCGCGAGCCCGGCAGTATATGC
>DAICZK010000154.1 GCA_027311185.1 Sulfuriferula sp. | reverse complement strand
GGCGCGATTTAGTTTCAATTGATTGCCGAAATGAAATCAGGCGCTTTAGTGTTTTTCCGAAAAATGGAAATTTTATAATTTTATAAATTGTGCGAGATAAAAGTGATGGCAAAAAATTGGGCGTTGCAGAGGAAGACATACGCTGATGAAAATTCTGTCTCTCCTTCGAGTAGTAAAGATCGCAAGTTATGAAATTTCTCGGAATGCCAAGCCTTAAGTTTTTCATATAAAATATATAGCCGGCTTGATCGGGCTCGCGACCAAGTATGTGACGGTATGCGAGAATTAAGAATTCACGATCGGAATAGAAATTATCTTGTGGCATAGTTAACATAATTTTTCGTAGGCTTTAGTGCCCATCTTTTCGTCGGTAATTGCAGCTACAGAAATGCCATCGTTATTTTTAAATGTTTTGATGCGCGCTAGACGGTTGATTTAAAGATTTTCGTATATAGTAATTGCGTCTTCAATATTTTTGTACGTTGTAAGTCGACCTCTTTCCAGTACAGCGGCGCGATTACAATGAGCACGAATTAGATCAGTTTGATGGGCAACAATGATCATTGCGCGATCGCCACGCTTGCCGAAAAGTTCCGCATTGCATTTGTCATGAAAACGATGATCACCAACAGACATAGCTTCGTCTATGAGAAAACAGTCAAACTCAATAGACATCGATATCGCAAATGCCAACCGTGAACGCATTCCCGATGAATAACTTTTTACGGGTTCATTTAGGTAAAAACCAAGCTCCGCAAAATCCTCGACGAAATCAAGAGTTTTTTTAAAGTCAACTCCATAAACACGAGAGATTAGTTTTGTGTTATCGCGTCCAGTGAGCGCGCCCTGAAAGGCGTCACCAAATGCAAGTGGCCACGATACCGACATATTTTTGGACAATTGTCCGGAGGTTGCTCGATCAGAGCCGCTGATTACACGAATCAAAGTTGACTTTCCGGCACCGTTTCGACCCAGAACGCCCCATTTTTCGCCCGCATTCACGCGCAGATTGACGTGATCTAAGACCAACCGCACTGCACGGCGGTGATGGATAGGGTAGGTTTTACATACGTCGACTAGTTCGATCATCGTAAAATCAATTCAACTGAACTCGTCGGATTGCGATATTTGTTAGTGTTAATCCAAATAAAGTCATTCCGAGTAAAATAATCATGGTGTATGGCAGTTGATAGTAGGTTTCTATTGCGGAGCCATAATATCCGGCATGAAAATATTCAACTGCGTCAATCAATGGAAACGCCAAAAGAACCTCGCGAAATTGTGAGGGGATTAAATAGAGTGGCACAAACACACCAGAGAACGGCAACATTAGATAGAGAATTATATGAGAAATTCTTTCAATTGTCTCATTTAGCTCGGCCAATGCAGCCATAATAAGTACAAAAGCGAATGAAAACCAAATCACTAGCAGATAGCCAAGTGTCATTTTTAATGCGTCGGCTGGCCAATGACAGATGTGTATTTGTACAAAAATTAGGTATAATATTATAAACGATGCTGCCGCACCAGAGAACTCTAGTAAAATGCGTGAATATATTATATCAATTGGGCGGATCGGTTGATGATGAAGCAGCGCTCTATTGATTTCGATAGCTTTGGTGACGCGTCCTGTTCCGTTGCGCCAAAATAGTAACGTTGGGTAGCTAACCGCCAAATACTCTGCTGCTGAGTACGTCGAAGATTTTTCGGTAAAAGAAAAAATAACCATTACACCAACGACAAACATCGATGGTTCTATGATGAGCCAGATAGATCCTAGTCCTTCACGACCGAACCTGGTGATTACCTCGCGCATCGTAAGTGCCCAAATCACTCTGCGCTGAATAGTCAGCCGATGTAAGAAATTTTCGCTTGTTTTAACGGTCATGATGTTCATTGATGCCGCCCACGATTACACTAAGCACGCCCCATAACATCATTCCAACGATCAATGTGGCTAATACACCCCTAACACGCTTCGGCTCCAACGCCTCGTCCGGCAAGTTTGGTGTCACCACCGTTTCGATAAACAACTGCTGTTTCTGCGCCTGAATTCGCGCCTGCTCGAGCGCGCCGATGGCTGCGGCGAGCTCCTTTTCGGCAAAACCCTGGTTCAGCGCATAGCGCTCGTACTCGACGGATTTGGAGGCCAGGGATTGGTCGCCGCCGGCAACGTTGGCGGTCTGTTTGTCGATTTGCGCGCGGATGGAGGTGATGGCTTTCTTGACCAGCGGCAGTTGTGGGTTTTGCGGGGTGCTGATTTCCATTTGGGCCAGCGCGGTTTCCTGCTGGATGAGCTGGTCCTGGAGTTTGGCGACGAGTTGCAACTGCAGCGCCGATTGTGGCGCGGGGTCGAAGACGCCGTGCTGGTTGCGGTAGCGTGACATGGCCAATGCGGCGTTGCGCACGCGGGCCTCGTCGGCTGCCACTTCCTTGGCGTAGAACTGCACGCCTTCGGCATCGGCGCGGGCGTTGATGCGGTCGATGAGTTGCTGCGCCTGGGCCAGAAGCTGGGCGTTGATGCGTTCGGCGTCCTGTGGGGTGTAGGCGTTGACGGTGAGGGTGGTGATGTTGGAGGTGGTGTCGACGTCGGCGCCAACCATGGAGCCGTAATACTTGTACAGATTTTCGAAGGTGCGGCGGAAGTAGAGCAGGCCGCCGAAGCGGTTGATCCAGTCGATGCCGTGGCCGCTGTACATGGCGCGGATGTCGAGCTTTTGCTGCAGTTGTTCCAACGCGTCGCGCGAGAGGATGTAGTCGTGCGCGGCGTAGACGCCGTAGGTGCTGCCGGACAGGCCGGCGCCAGCCAGCAGGGTGCTGAGGCCGCCACTATTGCTGGCGGGAGACTGCGGGTTGTAGATGACGAACTTGGATTGCGAGATGTAGACGTCGCTGGCGATGAGACCGAAATACACGGCGGACAGCGTGGTCGGAATGATCACGGTGACCCAGAACAGAAGGCCGATGCCGCGGATGAATTGTTTGATTCGATTGAGCACGTTGTGAATGAGGTGACGAATTGGGCTGCAAATGCCGCTGCGAACCGGCTGCAATTCAGGTGTTGAATCGGGGCATGGCGGGTGGCGGCAGGCGTTGGGCGGTCAGGGCTGTGGGGTGGCGGCGGGTGCAGCCACGCGTCCGTAGACGTCCTGGTAGCGCACGATGTCGTCCTCGCCGAGGTATTCGCCGCTTTGCACTTCGATCATCACCAGTTCCTACAGGCCGGGGTTGACGAGACGGTGCCGGGTGCAGGCCGGGATGTAGGTGGACTCGTTGGTGCGCACGTAGATTTCCTTGTCGCCATTGGTGACGAGCGCGGTGCCGCTGACCACGACCCAGTGTTCGCTGCGATGGTGGTGCATTTGCAGCGACAGGCTGTGGCCGGGCTGGACGACGATGCGCTTGATCTTGAAATGGTCGCCTTCTTCCAGCACCGAATAGGTGCCCCAGGGGCGGTGCACGGTGCGGTGCAGCTTGTGGGCCGGGTGCGCGCGCGACTTGAGCTCGGTGTAGATTTTCTTGACGTCCTGCACGCGGTCGCGGGCGACCACGAGCAGGGCGTCGGGGGTGTCGACGATGATGAGATCGCGCACGCCGACGGCGCTGACCAGGCGGTCGCGCCCGGCGTGGATGGCGCAGTCATGCACATCGTGGAGCAGGGTGTCGCCGTCAAGGCGGTTGCCCATGGCGTCGCGCGGCAGCAGGTCGCCCAGGGAGGTCCAGGAGCCGATGTCGCTCCAGCCGACGGAGCACGGTACGAGGGCGACGCGGGTGGATTTTTCCATCACGGCGTAGTCGATGGAGTCTTCGCGGGTGCTGGCGAAGCTGTCGGCGTCGAACACGATCTGGTTGACGTTGGCGCCGCTGGCGCGCCGCGAGCTGGCGAGGCAGTCACGCATGGATTGCAGGATGTCGGGGCAGTGGGCCTGCATCTCCTCGATCATGGTCTGGGCGGTGAAGCAGAACATGCCCGAGTTCCAGTAAAAATTGCCGGAATCGACAAACGCGCGCGCGGTGGCGGCATCGGGCTTTTCGACAAAGCGCTTCACCATCTGGCCGTCGGCCTCGATGTAGCCGAAACCGGTTTCAGGGGCGTCTGGTTCAATGCCGAAGGTCACCAGCAGGCCC
>DAICZK010000153.1 GCA_027311185.1 Sulfuriferula sp. | reverse complement strand
GTTTATAAATAGTCTTCAAGCGAGTTATTTTGCAGCAATTGAAAATTCAATGTCATACGAATTAAAACTTTACAAAATGTATGCAAAAACTGTGCGCGCATACACCGAAATCGCCCGGACAATGCGGCTTGGCCGCCGGGATACTGGCACCCTGCGCTCTGGCACGCTTAATGCTGATAAATCGCTACCCAGATGACAAAAGGAAGCCGACCATGAGTGAATTGGTATTAATAGAACCCGCGCAATTATTGCAGGAGATAGCGACCGGCACAACGGTGGTCATCGATACGCGCGATCCTGACATCTATGCACGCGGACATATCCCCGGCGCGATCAATCTGCGCGAGATTTTCACTTATCTGTCGACCAGCGATCACGCAGGCATCGAGGCGATGCGAGAGACGTTTACAGCGGCGTTCGGCGCTGTGGGATTGTCCGGCAACGAGACCGCCGTCGTTTACGAAGAGGCGATGAATACCGGATTCGGCCAGTCCTGCCGCGGCTATTTCCTGCTCAAATATCTGGGCTACCCCAAGGTAAAAGTGCTGCACGGCGGGTACAGGGCGTGGCTGAACGCAGGGCTGTCAACGACCACCGAACCGGGGCTACCGACCGCCGCGACGTTCCCGCGGCCAGTATCAGCCTCGAACGCGATCATGGTAGATAAAGAGCAAATGCTGGCCGCAATTGATGATCCGTCCATTATCAAGCTCGACGTGCGCGATGTCGACGAATGGATTGCCGCGAGTTCGTCACCTTACGGGCCGGATTTTTGCCCGCGCAAGGGACGCATTCCAGGCGCAAAATGGTTAGAATGGTATCGCCTGATGAAACCCGGGGAAGATGGTAGCCTGTTCAAGGCTCGCGACGAAATACTGGCTGAATGCCAGACGGTCGGTATCCGGCCAGATTCCAGCGTTTACGTGTACTGTTTCAAGGGCGCCCGCGCGTCGAATACTTTTCTGGCCCTGAAACATGCTGGGGTCGATAATGTCAAAATCTATTTCGGCTCCTGGAACGAATGGTCCCGGATTCCATCCTTGCCCATCGAGGAGGGTTTCCCGGCAGGCTGATGTCAAGTAATTATTAAATCAAGAATTATTCAATCAAGGAAAAATATGAAACGCACCGATGTCACCGACCTGATACTGAGAGCCAAACTCGAAAAAGGTTTGAAATGGGTCGATCTTGCGCAGGCGATCGGCCTCTCCAAAGAATGGACCACCGCTGCGTTACACGGGCAAATGACGCTGGACAAGGAGCAGGCGACGATTATAGGAAAATTGCTGGGGCTGCCGCCGGTTGCCGTCGATGTCCTGCAAATCGTGCCCTACAAAGGCTCATTGCCCAGCGCGGTGCCTGTTGACCCGCTGATTTATCGGTTCTATGAAGTGATTAACGTGTACGGCACCTCTATCAAGGCGCTGATCCACGAAGAGTTTGGCGACGGGATAATGAGCGCGATCGATTTCAGCATGGATATTTCCCGTGTGCCCGACCCCAAGGGGGATCGCGTCAAAATCGTATTGAACGGAAAGTTTCTGCCGTACAAAACTTACTGAAGCGCAAATCCGACGTCCCGGCGGGGTTTCTTGCTATGCCTGCAGATTCTCGGCCCAGGCCAGCGCGGCGAAATGGGCGTGATTGATTTTTTCGGTATCGACGCCTAATTCCTCCGCGATGGGCATCGCCGTTTCCGGAGATTGTTCGCAAGCTTCCGCCAGTGTCAGGAACGGGATATAAATCCCCGTGCGCGCAACCAGCGCATCGTAGACCGCGTCGGGCAGCTGGATCTGCGCCAGCGCCTCCTCCATGGTTGTCCCCAGCAGGCGATCGAGCAAGGAGAACATGCCGGTAATAAACAGATTCTCAGCCTCTGCCTTCGACAGATAGGATTTGCCCAACACTTCGGTCAGGCGTCCGCGAATAATTGCGGTTTGCATCAGTATCTGCGCTGTCGTGCTGGTATCCGAACTCATGAACAGTACCGACAGCCAGCGATAAAGCGGATTGTAGCCCAATACCTGGATGGCATGCCGCATCGACTCAATCTCGAATCCCAGGCCGAACCCGGCGGAGTTGATATAGCGCAGCAATTTGTAGGAAATGGCCGTGTCGCGCTTTAAAATTTCCTCAATCTCGAAAATTTCGGCGTTGTTGCGCACCAGTTCCATGAGCTTCACCAACATGGCCTGCGAAGGGTTGAGTCCCTTATCCTTGACGCTGCCAACTACCGGCGTCAAATAAAACCGGCCGGCGAAGGATCGCAGCCCCAGCTTGCTGCACGCCTCGTATTCTTCCCAATCGCCCACCTCGCGAGCTAGCATGCGAATCGGAGAATTTTTCAATACGCCGTAGATGCGCGCCTGCGCGGCGAAATGGGCGGGATTGAAATGCACTTCTATCGCCGTGCAAATACTCAACTGCCTGGGATTGAGCGCCTTGATATCGACACCGCGCAATAAAATCCCGTACCCTGTCCGGCGTAACGCCTTGACCGCTGCAAAAACCTTTTCATCAGCTAGATCGTCGACCGATACGATCAGGCTGGTGTTGGCTGCGGGCAGAGCCGTGTAGGCTTCCTCCAGTATCAGCGTGGCAGGTGCCTCGAGAAAATGCAGGTATTTGGAAAATACTATCTCATCGGATTCGGCAAAAAATACGTCCTTGAGCAATGCAATCAACAGACGCGCATCTTCAATGTCATCGACCAGCGCCGACGACAGCCGCGACCAGCCCAGCTGATAACCTATTACCTGCTGCTGCACATCCAATAACGGCTCACGCACTACCAACCGCTTTCCCTGCATGCTGCTCCCCATTATAATCCCGGTGACTTCCCGGAAACGCTGATTTATGTCGGTTCGCCATCTCCGCCTTCGCCGCGGATAATAAACCGGCGAGCCCTTAAAAGCCCAGGCTGCTCAAAAGATCATCGACCTGCGACTGATCCGAAACGATCTCTTCCTTGTTCTGCGGATTGATCTGCGGCCCGTTCAACAGGCCCGTATTCACCTCGCGCTTGATTTCGGTCGGCGCGTAATCCAGTAACAACTGCACCAGCTGCACTTCAAGATTATGCGCCAGCTGTATGATCTTGCGAATGACCTGTCCGGTCAGGTCCTGGAAATCCTGCGCCATCATGATGTCCATGAGTCGCTGTTTCGTCGTATTGGCATCGCCTGTCGTTTCGCGCAGAAAGGCGAGAATCAGGTTCATTTTTTCATTATGCTCCTGCTCACTGGCGGGCATTTTGGCAAACGACTCCCAGCCGTTCACCAACCCGGTCGCGCCTAGCGTTATCTTCTCCTGCAGCGGGATCGCCGTATCGGTGGCGTTCAGCACGCGCTCCGCAGCCTGTTCCGTCATCTCGACGACATAGTTGAGACGGTCCTTGACGTCAGGAATATCCCGCGCCGCTTCCTGTATGGTTTTATCCAGACCCAGCGCTCGCAGACTGTCATGCAGTGTTCGCGCGACGTGCCCGACGCGGGATAGTAACGCGTCGGTAGAGAGGGTTGCTTCTGGTTGCGTTTCCGCCATATTATTATCGTCCATTACCTGCCTCTTTTTTTATTTTCCGAGTTTTTCAAAAATTTTCGCCAATTTTTCATCCAATGTTGCTGCGGTAAAAGGCTTTACTATATAACCATTGGCGCCTGCCTGTGCGGCGGCAATAATGTTTTCCTTTTTTGCCTCGGCCGTTACCATCAACACGGGCAAACTTGCCAGCGCGGGGTCGGCGCGGATGGTCTGCAGCAGAGTCAAACCGTCCATATTCGGCATGTTCCAGTCGGAAACGACAAAATCAAAACGTTCGCTTTTTAATTTGGATAACGCAATCACGCCGTCCTCGGCTTCGTCAGCATTCGAGTACCCCAACTCTTTCAATAAATTGCGCACGATGCGGCGCATCGTCGAAAAATCGTCCACCACTAAAAATTTCATGTTCGAATCGGCCATCTATCACTCCTTCATTCGCTATTCGTAAACTTCAAACTTCAATCTGATATTGCCATCATGACATAATCTATACGCGCAGGCTTCGGTTTCCCTGCGCTGCCAGGTAATTCATTACCCGGCCCGGCAAATCCCTGACATCTGCGACTTCGTCAGCAGCGCCCAGCGCGATCGCTTCGCGCGGCATGCCAAAGACTACACACGAGGCTTCGTCCTGGGCAAAAGTATGT
>DAICZK010000152.1 GCA_027311185.1 Sulfuriferula sp. | reverse complement strand
CCCCAGCTCCTGACGGATAGCGTTCATCCGGTCGGCTTTGGCCTGTGCGTCGAGGATATCGCCGAGCACCCGGCCAGTGAGTTTTCCGTTGTGGATTTCCAGGGTATTTGCAGCACTGTAATCCAGATTGAGACGGCTATGCAAACGTTCGGTGAAAAAGGTGAATCCGCCCGACACCAGCAGCGTTTTAATGCCGTGCCGCTGCAACGCGGCAATCAGCGTTTCGGCGCCGGGGTTGAGGCGCAGACGTTCGTCGTAGACACGTTCCAGCGCAGTTGCATCCAGCCCGGAGAGCAGGCTGACGCGGCGGGTGAGACTTTCCGCAAATCCGATCTCGCCGCGCATCGCCGATTGCGTAATCGCCGCGACTTCGGCTTTAAGACCTGTCATGTCGGCGACTTCGTCGATGCACTCGATTGCGATAAGCGTGGAATCCATGTCCATCGCCAGTAGCTTGAAGTCGCCGGGCTGACGCTGCGCCGGGATGAAGCCGTAATCGAGCGTCTGGGCGGCGCAAATCTCCGCGATCTCGGCCTGTTTGCTGTCATCGGCGTTGGCGAGGCGAAAAATCTGCGCATCCAGCGCGTGTATCGACTCGGCGCCGGATAGCCGGGCAAGCTGTTTGAGCGTGGGCGTTGCAATCTTGTCGCCCTGAATGATAAGGTTATTTGACATTATGTTAGACTATTTCTTTCAACAAGTTTCTTATGTTGGATACGCGTTCCGCCAAGGTGTTGCTGGCGATAGTGACGCGCAGTTTATCGGGGCCCGCCAGTTTGTAATGGCGCCGGGTCTGTATCAATGCGACCAGCCGGGCGGGGTCTATGGACGTATGGGCGGAAAACTGTAAGGTAATGCTGTCGTTCGAAGCGTCGAGTTTTGCGATGCCCAGCGATTTGGCCTGCAAGCGCAGGTGGTGGGATTCCAGCAACGCCACGGCAGCTTCGGGCAACAGACCGAAGCGGTCAATCAGTTCGCTGCGCAGATCGTCGAGCGTATCCTGGTCGCTACAGTTCGCCAGGCGCTTATATAGCACCAGCCGTTCGTGAATGTCGCCGCAATAGCTGTTGGGCAGCAGCATGGGAGTATGCAGATTGATTTCGGTGGTCACGCCCAGGGGCTGGTTGATGTCAGGCTCCAGCCCCTTTTTGAGCGACGCTACCGCATGGTTGAGCATGTCATTGTACATGCTGAAGCCGATTTCCTGCACGCTGCCGCTTTGCGAATCGCCCAGTACTTCGCCCGCGCCACGGATTTCCATGTCGTGCATGGCAAGATGAAAACCGGCGCCCAGGTCTTCCATCATTTGCAGCGCTTCCAGGCGTTTTTTCGCGCCGGCGGTCAGCGCGTCTTCTTCCGGGGTGAGCAGGTAAGCATAAGCCTGATGATGCGAACGGCCGACCCGGCCGCGCAACTGATGCAATTGCGCGAGACCGAATTTGTCGGCGCGGTTCATGATGATGGTGTTGGCGGTGGGGATGTCCAGCCCCGTTTCGATGATCGTGGTGCAGAGCAGGAGATTGATCTGCTGCTGATGGAAGTCGCGCATGACATGCTCGAGTTCGCGCTCCGGCATTTGCCCGTGCGCGACGCGTATTCGTGCCTCGGGCAGGAGTTTGGTGAGCTTGGCTTCCATATTGTAGATTGTGTCGACTTCGTTATGCAAAAAATACACCTGGCCGCCGCGTTTGAGTTCGCGTAACACGGCTTCGCGGATCACGCCGTCGGCATAACGCGAGACAAAGGTCTTGATCGATAGCCTTTTCTGCGGCGGGGTGCTGATGACGGAAAAATCGCGGATGCCTTCGAGCGACATGGCCAGCGTGCGGGGAATGGGCGTGGCGGTGAGGGTGAGCACGTCGACTTCGACGCGCAGCACCTTCATCTGCTCTTTTTGGCGCACGCCAAAACGGTGCTCTTCGTCAATGACGACCAACCCCAGATTTTTGAATTGCACATCTTTTTGCAGTAATTTGTGCGTGCCGATGACGATGTCGATTTTTCCGGCGGCCAGTTCGCTCAACGTCAGCGCCTGTTCCTTTGCGGAACGAAAACGTGACAGCTCGGCGATACGCACCGGCCAGTTGGCGAAGCGATCGGAGAAGGTCTGAAAATGCTGTTCCGCCAGCAAGGTCGTCGGCACCAGTACGGCGACCTGCCGCCCATCCATTAGCGCCACGAATGCCGCGCGCAAGGCGACCTCGGTCTTGCCGAAGCCGACATCGCCGCATACCAGCCTGTCCATGGGCTGCGGCGAGCACAGATCGTGGATCACCGCCTCGATGGCCGCGGCCTGGTCGGGCGTTTCCTCGAAACCGAAATCTTCGGCAAAAGCTTCATAATCCTGCTGTTTGAGCGTGAAGGCGTGGCCTTGCCGCGCGGCGCGACGCGCATACAGGTTGAGCAATTCGGCCGCCGTATCGCGCGCTTGCTGCATCGCGCGACGTTTGGCTTTTTCCCACTGCCCGCTGCCGAGCTTGGAGAGCGCGATTGAGTCTGCCGACGCGCCGCTGTAACGGCCAATCAGATGCAATTGCGACACCGGGACGTAGAGCTTGTCGCTGCCCGCATATTCGAGCAGCAGGAATTCAGTCTCGCCTTCGCCCAGATCCATGCTCACCAGACCCTGATAGCGGCCGATGCCGTGATCGGCGTGCACCACCGGGTCGCCGACCTTGACCTCGGAGAGATCGCGCAACATGCCGTCGATCTGTGTGCGCCGCATTGCGCTGCGATTGCGCGTACGCACGGTAGTGGCGTAGAGCTCGGTTTCGGTGATTATCGCCAGCGGCGGCTCGGTTTGCAGAATAAAACCCTGACCGAGCGGAGCGATGCCCAAACGCGCGGGCGCGGTTTTTTGCGTCAGGCACTGTTCGTAATCGTCGCACAAGGCCAGTTTGATTGCATGCTCGGCAAAGTACTGGACGATGGTTTCGCGTCGCCCCAGGCTCTCCGCCAGGATCAATACCTGTCCCGGAAACTGGTCGAGAAAGCCGCGTATTTTATAAAGAGGGTCGTCGGCGCGGCGGTCTACGCTCAGGACCGGCAGCGCGCGCGTAGCCGTATCGTCGGCGAGGCCGGATTTGAGTTCGACGCGGGCGTATTTTTTCAGATGGCCGAACAGGGCATCGACCGTCAGAAACAGATCGACCGGCGGCAACAACGGACGCTGGCTGTCGCCGCGCATGAGCTTGTAGCGTACCTCGGTATCGCGCCAGAAATCCAGCGCGGCGCTTTCAATGTCGCCATGCAGGCAAAACAGCGCATTGTCGGGCACATAATCGAACAGTGTGGCTGTCTGGTCGAAAAACAGCGGCAAATAATATTCGATCCCGGCGGGCGCCAGGCCGTTGGTCACATCCTTGTAAATCTGGCATTTGGAGGGGTCGCCTTCAAAGGCATCGCGGAAATTCTGCCGGAACAGGGCAATACCGGCTTCGTCGAGGGGAAATTCGCGCGCGGGCAGCAAGCGAATTTCGGCTACCGGGTATATGCTGCGTTGCGTATCCACATCGAAGGTGCGTAGGGTTTCAATTTCGTCGCCGAACAAATCGATGCGGTAAGGCAGGGCGCTGCCCATCGGGAACAAATCGAGCAAGCCGCCGCGCACGCTGTATTCGCCCGGAGAAACGACCTGGCTGACCGAAGTGTAGCCCGCCGCCGTCATTTGCCGGCGCAGCGCGTCGACATCAAGTTTTTGTCCCTGTTTGAGAAAAAAGGTATAGGCGCCGAGGAACGAAGCAGGCGCGAGGCGATAGAGCGCGGTGGTCAGCGGCACCAGCGCGATATCGCAACGGCTGGTGGAAATCTGATATAGCGTTGCCAGGCGTTCCGAAATCAAATCCTGGTGCGGAGAAAAATGATCGTACGGCAGGGTTTCCCAGTCGGGCAGCAAATGGATGGCAAGGGCGGGTGCGAACCAGTGAATTTCTTCCAGCAGGCGCTGGGCGTCTAGAGCGTTGGCAGTGAGCACGATGATGGGCTGAGCGGATGCAGCGGCCAGTTCCCCGATCGCGAGCGCATCGGAGGAACCCGCCAGTGCAGCGACACGCAGGCGCTGGCCGACAGTTGGCAGAGATTGGTTAATGAGCATCAGGACTAAGGGTATGGGCAGGACGCCCTATTTTAACCCAATTTGTCTGATAGCGGCGCGCCGCCGTGTACAGGCTCGGCCCGGGCCAAGCCGGAATTCGGCCCGCCCCGGTCAAAGG
>DAICZK010000151.1 GCA_027311185.1 Sulfuriferula sp. | reverse complement strand
GTTTACGCGCCCGGGTTTGCCGCGTATCAGTTCGGGTACATCCGGGTTCTTTTTTTGCGGCATGATGGAGGAGCCAGTACAAAAGCGGTCGGCCAGATCGATAAAGCCGAAACGCGGATTCATCCATAAAATCAGTTCTTCGGACAACCGCGAAAAATGTGTCATGATCAGACTCGCGCAAGCACTGAATTCGATGGCGAAATCGCGGTCGGATACGGCGTCGAGCGAATTTTCGCAGACCCCGTCGAAGCCCAGCTGCCGCGCGACGGCTTCGCGGTCTATTGGAAAGCTGGTGCCGGCCAGCGCGGCGGCGCCCAACGGCAAGCGGTTGAGCCGAGCGCGGCAGTCGCGCAGGCGTTCCGCATCGCGTTTGAGCATTTCGAAGTAGGCCAGCAAGTGGTGGCCGAACGAAATCGGCTGCGCGACCTGTAAATGGGTAAAACCGGGCATCACTACGTCGACATGGGTTTCGGCGAGGTCAAGCAGCGCTTTTTGTACGGCGCGGATCAATTGTATCAGTCCGTCGATATTGTGCCGCAGGTACAGGCGTATGTCCGTTGCTACCTGGTCGTTGCGCGAGCGCCCGGTGTGCAGGCGCTTGCCAGCGTCGCCAATTTTGGCGGTAAGCGCTTTTTCGATGTTAAGATGCACGTCTTCCAGTTCAAGTAGCCATTCGAATTCCCCGGCGCGTATCTCGGCGAGAATTTCAGCCATGCCGCGCTCTATGTCGGCCAGATCGGAGGCGCTGATGATCGCCTGTTGCGCGAGCATACGGGCGTGCGCGAGCGAGCCTTGAATATCGTACTCGGCCAGGCGATAATCAAACCCTATCGAGGCCGTGTAACGTTTGACGCGTTCCGACACCGGCTCGGTAAACCGACCAGACCAGAGTTGCGGTGTAGGGGTGCTGGAATTGGACATATAATAAATGCATCCTTGATAAAGTGAGAAGTGCAGGATACCGCACAATACCCGAATTATGCCAAAGTCCGAGGTTTCCGACTATCCTGATCACTTGCCGGATTTTTGCAATCTGGGCGTGATGCTGCGGATTTTGCTTGGCGTGGAGGCGATGGTGGGACTGGCGGTGTGGTTGCAAGCCGCGTATTTGACGGAAATGTGGCGCCTGTTTCTGGCCTATTCCATGGTGGTGCAACCGACATTGCTGCTGACCTTGTTCCTGCTTTGCGTGGTGTCGCGCCCGTTGTCGCGCTTGCCCTACCCGGCCGGCGTGGCGACGACGGTGGCGGTGGCGACGATTACAACCGGGCTGGTGATGACGGGCATGAGCCATGTCTTCTCCGACCGTCGCATGGCGATGTCGATGCGAGAAATGCTTAATGTCATCGGCGTGAGCGCGATCGTGCTCTCGTATTTTCATTTGCGCGGCCGGGTACTCTCGCCCGCCCTGACCGAGGCGCGGCTACACGCCTTGCAGGCCCGGATACGGCCGCATTTTTTGTTCAACAGTCTCAACGCCGTGCTCAGTCTGGTGCGCGCCGAACCGCGCCGTGCCGAGCGCGCGCTGGAGAATCTGGCGGATTTGTTTCGCGTGGCCATGGCCGACAATCGCAATCTCGGCGCACTCGGCGATGAAGTCGAATTATGCCGCAGATACCTGGAACTGGAGGCGTTGCGGCTTGGAGATCGCTTGCGCGTGGTCTGGCATATCGACAAAATGCCGGCCGACGTGCTGGTGCCGCCCCTGATGATGCAGCCGCTGCTCGAAAACGCGGTTTATCACGGCATAGAACCGGCAACGCAGCCGGGCGAGATCACTATCAATATTTATCAAAGCAACGGCCAATTGCATATTATTATCCGCAATCCTTACCAGCTCGACGGGCGTCATCACGGCGGTAACAAAATGGCGCTGAATAATATCAGACATCGCCTTAACCTGCATTTCGACGCCGAAGCGAGCTTGCGCACGCAGATCGGCGAGCATTATTTTCAGGTGCATATTTCGTTGCCCTGCCGGAGTGTCAGTCATGGCTGAGCCGTTGCGGATATTTATCATTGACGACGAACCACCCGCGCGTAATCGTTTGCGCGACTTGCTCGCCGATTGTGGCGAGCAGATGCCGCTGCAGGTTGCCGGTGAAGCCGGAGATGGCCCCGAGGCCCTGCGGCTGTTGGCGCATATCGAAGTGGATGTGGTATTGCTCGATATCCACATGCCCGGTATGGACGGTCTGCAGATAGCGCAGCATCTGGCGCAACGGGGGCAACTGGTGAGCGTCATTTTTACTACTGCTTACGATGCGCACGCGATTCGCGCATTCGAACTCGAAGCGCGAGATTATCTGATGAAGCCGGTACGCGCCGAACGGCTGCTCGCCGCTTTGCGCAAGGTGCGCGGCAATTCTCCGGTTGCTGCGGCGCCTGCGGAGCGGCAGTATCTGAGCGCTCATGAGCGCGGACGGGTATTGCTGGTTCCGGTGAACGACATCATCTGTTTGCGCGCCGAGCAAAAATATGTCGCCGCGCGGACGTTGGTGCACAGTTATCTGCTCGAAGAAAGCCTGGCCAGCCTGGAGCAGTCTTTCCCGCAGCGCTTTATCCGGATTCACCGTAGCATCCTGGTTGCGCGCAGTGCGATCGCGGGTTTCGCGCTCAAGGATCGCGGCAGCGACGATGAAGAACACAGCGGCTGGGTAGTCCTGCTCAAGGGGCTCGACGAGGCGCTGCCTGTTAGCCGCAGGCAATATGCGGTGGTGAAACAGTTCCGCCAGGGCGAAGCGCCCTAGCCTGCATGTTGCCTGCCGAGCCAAGCGCCTAGTGATTGGGCTGGCTTCAAGCGGGAGGTTTTTTCGCGGCTTTGGGTTTTGCCGCCTTTGGTTTCGTTGTCGCGGTTTTCGCCACTGTGACTTTGGCCGCAGGGGATTTTGCCGCGGCAGGTTTTGCCGTAGCGGGTTTTTTTACCGCGCCCGCCGTTTTTGCCGCTGTTTTAGCGGCAGGTTTTTTACGGCCGGTCTTGCCTTTGCCGGCCCGTTCGGCCAGCAACGGCAAAGCGGTTTCCAGCGTGACGGCTTGCGCGTCCACATCCTTGGGAATCGTGGCATTGACGCTGCCGTGTTTGACATACCAGCCGTAGCGCCCTTCGTTGAGCGTCACCGCTTTGCCGTCTTCTGGGTGAATCCCCAGTGGTTTCCCGGCCGGCGCATTGCTGCGGGGTGCGCGTTCCATCAGCAGCACTGCCAGGGCTCGCGGCAGGTCTATGGTGTAGACGTCGTCGTCCTTGGGAATCGATTTGAATTTGCCGTCGTGTTGCAGGTATGGGCCAAAGCGCCCGATATTGGCGACGATGGATAAACCTGTTTCGGGGTGAGTGCCTACTTCGCGCGGCAGCGATAATAATCGTAATGCCATAGCGAGGTCGGCTGATTCTACGGGCTGCGTCTTCGGCCACGAGGCGCGGCGCGGTTTGATTTTTTTGTCTTCGGGCGTTGCGCCGATCTGGACGTAATAGCCAAAGCGCCCGTTAAGCAACAGAATATCTTCGCCGCTGGCCGGGTCATGCCCGAGGTTGACCGGGCCATTCTCGCTGCCTGCGTACATGGGGCGCGTGTAGTCGCATTCGGGATAGCCCGAGCAGCCGATAAACAGACCGCGTTTGCTCGATTGCAAAAACAGCTTGCTGCCGCATTTGGGGCACACTTCGTCCTCTATCGGGCAGCCGCGCTCGACATCGGCCTTGGACGCCAGCGTGTCGGAAAATCCCGTCCAGAATTCGCTGAGCAAGGGCAGGTATTTCAGGGTGCCATTAGACACGTCATCGAGCTTGTCTTCGAGTTTGGCGGTGAAGTCGTAATCGACGTAATGGGTGAAATGAGTGGTAAGAAAGCAATTGACCAGGCGTCCGGTCGGAGTGGGCGTAAACCGCTTTTTGTCCAGCTCCACGTATTCGCGGTCTTGCAGGGTGGAGATGATGCTGGCGTAAGTCGAGGGCCGGCCGATGCCGTATTCCTCCAGCGTTTTGACCAGGCTGGCCTCGGTGTAGCGCGGCGGCGGCTGGGTATAGTGCTGTTCGCCGTAGAGCTTGTCGATGGGGATGGTCTCGCCTTCCGTAAACGGCGGCAGCTTGGTGTTTTCTTCTTCGGTAGCGTCGTCCTGGTTTTCTTGATAAACCGCAATGAAGCCCGGAAACACCAGCGTCTGGCCGTTGGCGCGAAACAGGTTGGCCGGGCCGCCGACCGCAATGTCCAGACTCACGGTGTCGAACTGGGC
>DAICZK010000150.1 GCA_027311185.1 Sulfuriferula sp. | reverse complement strand
ATTCTGGATGCCAGCCTGCAATCCTCCCTGCAGAACCGCGTACAGCTCATCGAATACGAAATCGACTCCACGCTCGATAGAACAAGAATGGTGGCCTCCTCCCGCTCGCGATTGTCCGAAGAACTGCAACACTGGAACGCAAAGTCAGACAATACCGTCGCGCGCGAGGCCATCGACCGGATCATTCACTCTTTTCAGAGCGAATTCAACGCCGTCGCAGTGTTCGACAAAACTGGACGCGAGGTCGCGCATTCCGGTTCCTTTGTTCATGCCCCCACACTGATCGCTCCGCTGCATCTGCCCGGGCGCGTGCGAGTACTGTGGGACGGTCAGTTGCTACTGTACGTCGGAACTGATCTACGTAAGAACGGAAGCGTGATCGGAGAAGTCGTGACAGAAACGCCCCTGCCCGTGACGTATGCTCTAAACACCCGCAAATCGGGAGGGGAGGCCGACATCCTGACGTTGTGCGCGCCGATTGGCGCCGACATCTGGTGCTTCCCGAATTCTGCCGGACAGCACTCGCCAACCCAGCCCGAGCGCGTCACCAACACTGACATGTTGCCGATAACACAAGCCATAGCGGGTAAAACTGGGGTCATGACTTCCCGCAACGCTCATCACCGCCAGATCATTACCGCGTACACGCCCGTCGGCGAACTAGGCCTGGGGATGACCATCGAACGGAACGACGCCGATTTGTTCGAACTGGTCTGGAACGAGCTACGCTATCTGATCCCGTTGCTGCTACTCGTTTTTGGCGGTGCGCTGCTGTTACTGCACCGGCTACTGGCGCCTCTGGTCAAAAGGCTGGTTCAGTCCGAAGCGAAAGCAGCACAACGCGCCGATGCGCTGTCCGGCGAGATTGCCGAACACCGCCGGGCGCAGGCCCAGCTGCTGCGGTTTCAGAACGTATTGGACAATACGCTGGATATGATCTTCATGTTCGAACCCGACAGCCTGCGTTTTATTTAGGCTATGTCACAGTTAAATAGTGGTGGTCGTTTAAGCCTTGCGGATGCTGACAACAATGTCCAGCAACAAAACAGTAACGCACTGATTTAAATTAATAAACTAAATTTTCATTATTACTTCAACAACTAACTGTGACATAGCCTTTATTTATCTCAATCAGGGCGCGATCCTGGGTACGGGATATAGTCGCGAAGATTTGCTCAACATGGCGCCGCACCAGATCAGCCCCCTCTTAGACGAAGCAGAGTTCCGCCAACTTATTGCGCCGCTGCTTGGCGGCGAACGCACATCGCTGCACTTCGAAACGACTTACCGGCGCTGCGACGGCACCGATATGCCGGTCGACATTTTTCTCCAGACCGTAAAAAACAGCCCGGAAAATGCCGTTTTTATCGCCGTCGTCCGCGATATCACCGCAAGCAAGGAAACGGAGAGGGTATTACAGGAAAACGAAGCCAAATTCCGCTCCATCTACGAAACTTCCAACAACGCCATCCTGCTGCTGTCGGAAGAAGGTTTTTTCGACTGCAACACGCGCACCCTGGAAATTTTCCAGCTTACCGACAAAAACGAGATCAACGTTCACCCAGCAGAATTGTCGCCACCCCAACAACCCGACGGGCAGGATTCGTTCAGCGCCGCAAACAACCATATCACCCGCGCGCTCGACACCGGCTCGGCCCGTTTTGACTGGATGCACCGCCGCAGGAATGGCGAAGATTTCCCTGCCGAAGTGCTGTTTTCGGCGTTCTATTTCCGCGGCAGAAAAGTATTGCAAGCCACTGTGCGCGACGTCACGCAAAAAAGAAAATCCGATGAGTTGATCTGGAACCAGGCCAATTTCGACTCCCTGACCGGATTGCCCAACCGTCGCATGTTTTACGACCGGCTGGAACAGGAAACCACGAAATCACACCGCTCCGGTCTGCCAATGGCGCTGATGCTGCTGGATCTGGACCACTTCAAGGAGGTGAACGATACCCTGGGGCACAATATGGGCGACATTTTGCTGATCGAAGCCGCCCAGCGCATTAAAGCCAGCGTACGCGAATCCGATACCGTCGCGCGCCTGGGGGGCGACGAGTTCACCATCATCCTCTCCGAACTCGAAGACATCAGTAATGTGCGGCGCATCGCGCAGACTATTCTTGGCAAACTTGCCGCGCCCTTCCACCTGGGCGAAGAGAGATCCTTCATCTCGGCCAGTATCGGCATTACATTCTACCCCGGGGATGCCGCCGATGCCGACACCCTGCTCAAAAACGCCGACCAGGCCATGTATGCCGCCAAAGCCCAAGGGCGCAACATCTATCATCACTTCACTTCGTCCATGCAAGCCGCGTCCGAAGCCAAACTGCGCATGGTCAACGATTTGCGCGACGCGCTGAGCGACGGGCAGTTCGAAATCGCCTACGAACCTATCGTGACGCTCGCGAGCGGCGCAATACACAAAGCGGAAGCGCTAATCCGCTGGCAGCACCCTACGCGCGGGCTCATCTACCCCAACGAATTCATCCCGGTGGCTGAAGAAACCGGCATGATAGTCGGCATCGGCGACTGGGTGTTCCGCGAGGCCGCCGTTTTGGCCGCGCACTGGCGCAAGTCGCACTACCAGGAATTTCAGGTCAGCATCAACATATCTCCAGTACAATTCCGCCCCGATGGTGCCAATCTGGGTGCGTGGTTCGATTATCTGCGCGAACTCGGCCTGCCGGGACGAGCCATCGTCGTGGAAATTACCGAAGGGCTTTTGCTGGATGCGCACATTTCCGTCACCAACCAGCTCCAGTCGTTTCGCGACGAGGGCATTCGTGTCTCGCTCGACGATTTCGGTACCGGGTACTCGTCCTTGTCATACCTTAAAAAATTCGATATCGATTATCTCAAGATCGACCGCTCTTTCGTCAGCGCGTTGACCTGCGATTCTGACGACATGGCCTTATGCGACGCCATCATCGTGATGGCGCACAAGCTCGGGCTGGAAGTTGTCGCCGAAGGAATCGAGACCGAGGAACAGTGCGCCCTGCTCACCGCCGCGGGCTGCGACTTCGGTCAGGGTTATTTTTTTTCCAGGGCGCTGCGACCTGACGATTTCACCAGCCTGCTCGCGGCCAACCTTGCCCAGCCGCGCCAGCACCGCCGCACGGAAATGAACCCGATCGGCGGCATCGGCCTGACGTCTGCGCGCTTGCGCGATTTACGCCGGCAATAGTTCGAAATCGCTTTTCGTCACGCCGCAATCTGGACAGAACCAGTCGTCGGCGATATCCTCGAAGCGGGTGCCGGGAGGAATGCCTTCCTCGGGCATTCCCGCGCTTTCGTCGTAAATATAATCGCATACCCGGCAAATCCAGCTGCGCGGCGACCCGGCGGTTTCGCTATCAACGATATTATTCATGGTCAGGTGGTCACGCGCAAACCATGTGGCGGCTCCTGTTGATGTTGTGCAGTTCTTTGCGCAGATGCTTGATTGCCGGTGTAACGATAGCGACGAAATATGCCTCGCGCACGCGGCGTTGCGCGGCATTATTGACCAGAAAACCCTTGGCGCCCATATGCAGCATCGCAGAATTGGCCGCCTTGAGCGAGAGTTTGCTGCCGAGCAGTCGCATGGCGAGGGTATCGCGCTCAAAGCTGCCATCCGCCGTCGCATCGGCCTCGCCGGCCAGCCAGTTGCGATTTTAGGCAATGCACCCTCGCGAATCGCCTGGTTGCTGCTGTTTTGCAGATACCAGGCGCAGGCATTTTGCGCCCACACCAGAAAACCGGTGGCGACGCACTCGCGCGACACCTCTTCGATCACCCGCACTGCTTGCTTCAGACCGCACCCCGTACCGCCGAACGACGGCGCGACCATGGCGCCAAAACCGCCTATCGCTCCGAGTTCGTGCAAAAACGCCTCCGGATATTCGCCCTTGATGTCGATATCGCGCACACGCGGGCAAAGTTGGTCGCGAATCAGCGCAGCGATGCCGGGCAGCGTTTCTTCCGCGTCGGACGCATACTTTAACGTTTCGATAGACATTGCAACTCCTTGTTGGTCGTGGCTGTTCGCGCCTATGCTGGGGCGCCCCATCGCGCATCCGCTAAGAAAGCGCTGATTTATTCACACTTCACGAGACGCAAATCGTAGTGCTCAGGAGGGGACGTCCTTCCCGCTGAATCGTGTATCTTACTTAACCTCCTTAACCCGGATTTTGCATAAATTCGCGTGATGATCGCGCAGGATATTGATTGATAGGGAAGTTTTGAGAAGGAGTGGCGTA
>DAICZK010000014.1:13973-17528 GCA_027311185.1 Sulfuriferula sp. | reverse complement strand
TCGACTACACCACAGCCGCCTTCGCGCAAGCCACCGCGCTAAGCGCGCAGCTGAGCGCGCTCAACGTGCGCCAGCAGCTCCTGCTCGACACCGTGTCGCTGATCGGGGATCTGGGTGGTGGCTGGTCGTCCGGCGAACTGGGCGAGTCGCAGCAGGCGACTCGTCCGCACTGAAACTGACTTTGTTAAAAGCTGATCCTGCAAGAATTGAGAAAAAGTTTTATTTTCTCTCATTAACGAATAGCAACGTGATGAAGCGAGTCCGGTTAAAACCCGAACGAGTTGCCGCCTATCATCGTGAGACCGAAATCAGACTATCCCAAGTGGCTTATCACCTACTGCCGACTCGGCCTGGCAGCCACATTGATAAACTGCTGCCGTTCACGCTTCACGCTCAAATCATTTTGGATATACAGATGGAACGGACGGCGCAAAACGCAGCTGGGATGGAATAGAAATCGACTGGTGTAGAGTATGGGCGGTATTTACGGATTGCTGGTCTAACAGCATCTATTATATCAAATACTTAATACAACTTATTCCAATTATTATGAAACAGTCAGGCCATGTTACCTGACTGGTCGGGGCGAGAGGATTTGAACCTCCGACCACTTGCACCCCATGCAAGTACGCTACCAGGCTGCGCTACGCCCCGATTTTTTCCTACCACAACCATATCTATTTTTTGCTAATACGCTGTTTTTTCGTGCAACAGCGTGTATCACAACTTGCTTGAACGCCACTGGCCAGCAGTGATGGGACCTTGCTGAGTGATGGAGGCGGATTATACCTTAGAATCCGTCCAACCGGAAAGGTTTGGTTGCCGATTTAAACGCAGAACGGCACAACGATAAAAAAGCCTGCTGGCTTACCCGAAGATCTCCCAAGCGACCGCGCGCCGGCGGGCGGGAAATCCCCCGAGAATTTCCCAAAGCCATCCCCGATCCTGACCGTTTCCAGCCTGCTTTCGACGCGGGTTAAAACAAAACCAGATTCTCTCCGTACCGAACCGGGAGCACCGCTGCAATGGGCTGTTTACCAAATCGAGTACCCCGTCGCATTGCCCAGGCAATCGTGCTTGACCTCGCGAAGATTGGTGCACGCCCGCAAAAGCATGATAAAGTAACACCTATCGACAGCACAGGATGCCGACATCATGTCCTCCGCGATTCCCAAGCCTTCCAAAACCGTGTCCGTCAAGCTTGACCTGGAAATTCGAGCCAGGATCGAACACTTGGCCGAGTCGCGCGATCGTTCCCCGCACTGGGTGATGCGCGAAGCCATCCGGCAATATGTCGAACAGGAAGAAAAACGTGATGCTTTTCGTCAAGATGTCATCCAAGCATGGGAAGAATTTCAGGAAACCAGCGTCTATGCAACGTCTGTAGATGTCGACAGGTGGCTCGCCAGTTGGGGAACGGACAATGAATTGCCCGCACCCTTATACCATCCGTAAAATATGCGCCCCATGCAATACGCGATTTACAACTTCTGCGGGCATTTTTATCATCCAAAAATCCTGTTGCAGCGCAACGTGCAGCTGAAACGATCCGCAAAGCTGTTGCCATTCTTGCACATCAGCCGCAGATCGGACGTTTGATTGCAGATATGTCTCTCGAGTATCGGGAATGGGTCATTGATTTTGGCGATAGCGCCTATATCGTGCGTTACCGGTTTGAAGGAGAAACCATCATTATTTTGGCAATACGGCACCAAAAAGAAGCAGGGTTCTAACCCGACTTTTCATAAATTCGCGCGATGATCGCGGCCAGTACGTCGCCAGCAAGGCACTCACCAAGCCATGCTTCACGGGTAATGCGCGACATCGCGGTAGCAGGGTCGCCTTGCGCTCGCCGAGCCGGCGTTACAGCGTAAGTACCTGCAGGATTTCGCCGATTTCGCGGCGCAACTCGACATAATCGACCGGCGCAGGCGCAGCATCTATCTGCTCGACCTCGACACAAGGCACGCCGATATCTTCCAGCCGGTGGCGCGCGCCGCTGATCGTGAAGCCTTCCTCATAGAGCAGTTCGCGGATGCGGCGTATCAACAACACTTCATGATGCTGATAGTAACGCCGATTGCCACGACGCTTGATCGGTTTGAGCTGGGCGAATTCCTGCTCCCAGTACCGCAGCACATGCGGCTTCACCGCGCATAGTTCGCCTACCTCACCGATGGTTAAGTAGCGCTTCGCCGGGATCGGGGGCAGGCTGCTAGTTGGCTGGTGTTCCGCCATAAGTCGTTTCGACCAGGGTCTTGAGCTTATTGCTGGGGTGGAAAGTCACCACGCGTCTTGCAGTGATGGGCATGTCTTCCCCGGTTTTCGGGTTGCGACCCGGTCTTTGGGGCTTTTCGCGCAGCTGGAAATTGCCGAAACCGGATAACTTCACCACATCTCCGGCTTCGAGCGCCCCGCGAATCTCATCAAAAAATGCCTCTACCATATCTTTAGCTTCTCGTTTATTCAAACCGACTTCTTCAAACAACAAGTCGGCCAATTCTGCTTTGGTCAGGGTCATTTCTACCTCAGGAACGTAATTTCGCGTCAAATTGCCGCCGTAACAGATCAGTGAGCTGCGTCATGATTGTTTCGACGTCGCTCTCAGTCAATGTCTTTTGATTGTCTTGCATCAGGACGCTAAACGCAAGACTTTTTTTATCATAATCAATGTGTTTGCCGCGGTAAGCATCAAATAATGCGATTTCGACCACGTTGGGCATTTTAGCAGAATACATCGCGTCGAGTAAGCTCTGTGCGCTTATTTCTTGCCTCACCGTTACCGCCAGGTCGCGGCGCACCATCTGATAACGCGAAACAGCCGCATATTGAGGCAATTGCCGCGCCAGCAAAGGCATCACCGCCAGTTCGAATACTATCGGCGTCGCCGACAAATCCCAGCGCTGCACCAGAGCCGGATGCAGGGCGCCGAGCCAGCCCAGATTATCGTCGCCCAGCCGCACCGCAGCCGACTGTCCGGGATGCAGGGCAGGATGCTGCGCGGCGACGAATCGTAGCGCGCGCGGCCAGCACAATGCCTCCAGATCGGCTTTGACATCGTAGAAATCGACCGCGCGCGCAGGCACGCCCCACTGTTCCGGTACGGCATCGCCGAACGCCAGCCCGGCGATCCGCAATGGTTGATCGTAACCGTCATCCGCCGCGAGGTAACAACGCCCGACTTCCATGATTCTGACCCGCGTCTGCCGGCGATTGAGATTACTTTTCAACACGTCGACCAAGCCGCCGAGCAAGGTCGAGCGCATGACTCCCATCTGGCTCGCGATCGGATTTTTAAGCGCCACCGGCGCCCTCCCAGGCGCCAGCTCCGCTTCCCATTCAGCGTCTACAAAGCTGTAGGTAATGACTTCCTGATAATCGCGAGCGACGAGCATATCGCGCAACCGATCGACCGGACGTTGCTGCTCCCCTTCCGGCAACATGAGCAATTCGGCAACCGGCGCGACAGGTGGGATATTATCGTAACCGTACAATCGCGCCAGCTCTTCGATCAGATCGATCTCTTTACTCAAATCGAACCGGTAACTCGGCGGA
>DAICZK010000014.1:0-13873 GCA_027311185.1 Sulfuriferula sp. | reverse complement strand
CGGTCGAGCTTGATGCCCAGCACCTTGTTCGCGCGCGCCGGGCGCAACACGATAGGCAATCGCGTCGGCAGCACGCCAACCACTTCGGTCACCGCACTCGCTTCGCCGCCGCAAATTTCGGTGAGCAACTGGGCTGCTCGCGCCAGCGCCGCGCGCGTAGCGGCAAAATCCACTCCGCGTTCAAAGCGATAGGAGGCATCGGTAGACAGCCCCGCGCGTCGCGCCCGCCCAGCGATGTAGTCGGGATGGAAGAAAGCCGATTCCAGCCATATGGCGGAGGTATCCGCGCCGACCGCGCTGGCAGCGCCGCCCATGATTCCTGCCAGCGCAAGCACGCCCGCATCGTCGGCGATGACCAGCATGTCGGATTCGAGCGCGAGTTGCTGACCATTGAGCAAAACCAGGCTCTCACCGGCTTGCGCCATGCGCACGGCGAGCGCACCGCTGAGCCTGGCGGCATCGAAGGCATGCAGCGGCTGGCCGGTTTCGAGCATGACGTAATTGGTCACATCGACTATCGGCCCGAACGAGCGTATGCCGCTGCGCGTCAGGCGCTCCGCCATCCAGGGCGGCGTCGCGGCGTCGGTGCGCAGGCCGCCGATCATCTGCCCGCAATAACGCGGGCAGGCGGCGGCGTCCTCGATCTTGATGCCTGGTGCCGGCAATGCGGTTTGAACTGCCTCGCGCCACTGCGGCAGCGTCAACTCGCAACCGGTCAGCGCAGCCACCTCGCGCGCGATGCCCAGTACGCCAAGGCAATCGCTGCGATTGGGCGTCAGTTTCAAGGTAAAAATCTGGTCGTCTAACCGCAGGTAATCGCGAACATCCTGTCCCGCGCGAGCATCGCCGGACAGCAGCAGCAAACCCTCCACCCCATCGGCAAGGCCCAGCTCCGCGGCCGAACAGAGCATGCCCTGCGATTCGACGCCGCGCAGCCGGGTCATCTTGATGTCGAAGCCGGGCAACTTCGCGCCTGGCAATGCACAGGGAACGAGCGCATCAACGCGCACATTCGGCGCGCCGCAAACGATTTGCAGCGTCGCGCCCGTGCCCGCGTCGACTTGGCAGACGCGTAAACGATCGGCGTCGGGGTGCGGCGCCACAGCGACCACGCGTCCGCCCACGACACCGCTGAATGCCGCAGCCACCGGCTCCAGCGCCTCAACTTCCAGCCCTGCCATGGTCAGCAGATGCGCGAGCGCCGCGCTGTCGATAGGCGGGTTGACATAACTGCGCAACCACAATTCAGAAAATTTCATGATAGCCGGCCACTTAATTAAACTGCTTTAAAAAACGCAAATCGTTGATGAAGAACGCACGCAGATCGTCGACCCCGTAACGCAACATGGCCAACCGCTCTACGCCCATGCCAAAAGCGAAGCCCAAGTATTTTTCGCTATCGACATCGACATGCGCCAGTACGTTGGGATGCACCATGCCGCAGCCCAGCACCTCCAGCCAGCGCGGTATGGCTGCACACGCGGCAGCCTTTGCCCTGGCACATGACGCAGGCGATATCCATTTCTGCCGAAGGCTCGGTGAACGGGAAAAAAGACGGCCTGAAACGCACGCTCAAATCGCTGCGCTCGAAAAAACGTTTGAGAAAATCCGCCACTACACCTTTAAGATCGGCAAAGCTGACCTTCTCGCCGATCCACAAGCCTTCGACCTGATGAAACATCGGCGTATGCGTCACATCCGAGTCGCAGCGATAAACGCGGCCAGGCGCGATGACCTTGAGCGGGGGCTCGTTGTGTTCAAGATAATGTATCTGCACCGGCGAAGTATGCGTGCGCAACAGATGTTGGTCATCGACATAAAAAGTATCGTGCATGGCGCGCGCCGGGTGATTTTGCGGTATATTGAGCGCGGTGAAATTGTAGAAATCGGTTTCGATCTCCGGCCCCTGCGCGACGGCGAAACCGATGGAGGCGAACAACGCCTCGATACGCGCGAGCGTGCGCGTAACCGGATGCAAACCACCCGTCGCCGTGCCACGCCCGGGCAATGTTACATCCAGGGTTTCCTCGGCCAGCCGGGCCGCCAGCTCGGCATCGCGCAATGCCATGCGCCGCGCATCCAGCGCCGCCAGTATCTGCTCTTTGGCCTGATTGATCAGATTACCCGCAATCGGGCGCTGGTCAGCCGGCAATTTGCCCAGGGACTTCATTTGTTCGGTTATGACGCCGGTTTTACCCAAATAGCGCGCCTTGATCTGCTCCAGCTCGGCGGCTTGCGTCGCCGCGGTAAATTCGGCTTGCGCCTCTGCGACGATAGTTCCTAGATTTTCCATATGCTTGACTCTGGACAAATGACCGTCAATGCATGGTTCACCATGCACCTCATTAAACCAACAAAAAAGGAGGCCAGCGGCCTCCTTACTTTGCAACCTGTCAGATCAGCCCGCCAGTTTTGCTTTGGCCTGATCGGCCAGAAGCGCAAATGCGGGTTTGTCGAACACGGCCAGATCAGCCAATACCTTGCGGTCCAGCATGATCTCGGCCTTTTTCAGACCGTTCATGAATACGCTGTAACGCATGCCGCACTGACGAGCGGCGGCGTTTATACGCGCGATCCACAAAGCGCGAAACTGGCGCTTGCGTTGCCGACGATCGCGGTAAGCGTATTGACCGGCCTTCATGACTGCCTGTTTGGCTATGCGATAGACGTTTTTGCGCCGACCGCGATAGCCTTTGGCCATATCGATGATTTTTTTATGACGCGCACGCGCGGTGACACCACGTTTTACTCTTGGCATTTGATCTCTCCTTTATGCGTAGGGCAACATGGCGCGCACGGAACGCATGTTGGTTGCATCAACCAACAGGGTGCCACGCAACTGGCGCTTGTTTTTGGTGGTTTTCTTCGTCAGGATGTGGCGTTTGAACGCCTGACCCCGTTTGATGCCGCCGTTGGCCAACGCTTTAAAGCGTTTTGCCGCGCCGGACTTGGTTTTCATCTTAGGCATTACTATCACTCCTACAATGGCGACGCTGGGCAGTTTCACAGTGAAACATTTAGGAACCCAACTATCGCCTCCTATACGCCGGATTAACCGCATCCGGCGCGGTTGCGGCCAACAGGCACCGCAAATACACATTATCTCTGCGCCCTTTTCGGGCGCGCTGGCTGAGCCGCGCTTATTTACCCCCGCTTATTTACGCTTGGGCGCCAGCATCATCACCATCTGCCGGCCTTCCATTTTTGGAAACTGCTCGACGACGGCAAGCTCGGCCAGATCAGCCTCGACCCGCTTCAGCTGCGCCAGACCCAACTCCTGGTGCGCCATTTCGCGACCACGGAAACGCAGCGTGACCTTGGCTTTATCGCCCTCCTCCAGAAACCGCATCAAGTTACGCAATTTGATCTGGTAATCGCCTTCATCCGTACCGGGACGAAACTTGATCTCCTTGACCTGAATCTGCTTCTGCTTGAGCTTTGCTTCGTGCTGACGCTTGCTTTGCTGGTATTTGAATTTGCCATAATCCATCAAGCGCGACACAGGCGGCTTCGCCTGAGGCGCAATCTCGACCAGATCAACTTCGGCTTCTTCAGCCATTTTCAACGCCTGCGCTGCGGTAAAAATACCCAGCAACTCACCGTCAACCCCAATCAAACGAATTTCATTACCGGTTATTTCGCCGTTAATTCGCGTTTCTTTATCCTGAGCGATAGTTACAACTCCCGTAAATCAAAATACAAGAGGAGTGAGAGAATCTCACTCCTCGACTAAATTACCTTGGCTAAATTACCTTGGCGAGAAACAGAATCTCACTCCTCGCCGCGATCTGACCGCGTTGCCAAACAAAATTCAGACGCCCTCTGGTTTGCGGCGCGCAATTTCGGCATTCAACCTGCTCACAAACGCCTCGACCGTCATCTGGCCCAGGTCAGCGCCGTCGCGCGCACGCACGGCAACCAGGCCAGCCGCCATTTCCTTGTCGCCAAGAATAAGCTGATAAGGTAATTTCTGCAAACTATGTTCCCGAATTTTATAGGTTATTTTCTCATTTCTCAAGTCCAACGTTGCATAAATTTTTGCCGCCACCAGGTCAGCATGAATTTTTCGCGCATAGTCAGCCTGGTGATCGGTGATATTCATCACCACGACTTGTTCCGGCGATAACCATAACGGCAATGCGCCGGTATGGTGTTCAAGCAGAATCCCGATAAAACGCTCCAATGAGCCGAACATGGCGCGATGCAACATTACTGGACGACGACGCGTATTATCGTCAGCCACATAAGTCAAATCAAAGCGCTCGGGCAAATTCATATCAACTTGCAAGGTGCCGCATTGCCAGTCGCGACCGATTGCATCGCGCAAGACGAATTCCAGTTTCGGGCCGTAAAATGCGCCTTCGCCCGGGAACAATTCATAACTTATCCCCTGTTGGCGCAAAGCGCCCGATAATGCGCCTTCCAGCCTGTCCCAGGTTTCATCGCTGCCTATGCGGTTTTCCGGGCGGGTGGAAAGCTTGATCCGCACATCGTCAAAGCCGAAATCCTTGTAAATATCGAGTATCAGTCCCACCACCGCGAGACACTCGCGTTCCATTTGCTCTTCGGTACAGAATATATGCGCGTCGTCCTGGGTAAAGTGGCGCACGCGCAGCAAGCCGTGCAAGGCGCCGGAGGGCTCGTAGCGATGCACTTTACCGAATTCGGCCATCAGTAGCGGCAGATCGCGGTAGCTTTTGACACCTTGGGCAAACATCGCCATCGCACCCGGACAGTTCATGGGTTTCAGGGCGAACACGCGTTTGTCTTCGGTCTCGGTAACAAACATGTGCTCGCGGTAATTTTGCCAATGCCCCGAGGTTTCCCACAAGGATCTGTCCATCACATCCGGCGTATTGACTTCGACATAGCCCGCCTCGTCCTGGCGCGCACGCATGTAGCGAATCAGCGTCTGAAACAGACGCCAGCCCTTGGGATGCCAGAACACCGAGCCGATAGCTTCATCCTGAAAATGGAACAAATCCAGTTGCTGGCCCAGTTTGCGATGGTCGCGCTTGTCCGCCTCTTCCAGCCGGTGCAGATAGGCATCGAGATCTTCCTTTTTGGCCCAGGCCGTGCCGTAAATGCGCTGCAGCATTTCATTGCGATGGTCACCGCGCCAATACGCGCCGGCCAGTTTCATCAATTTGAAATGCCTGAGCTTGCCCGTCGACGGCACATGCGGGCCGCGACACAGGTCGGTGAACTCACCCTCGCTATAGAGCGAGACGTCCTCGCCAGCCGGGATCGAGCCGATCAATTCAGCTTTGTAGCGCTCACCCAGCCCGCTGAAATAAGTAATCGCGTCGTCGCGCGGCAATACCTTGCGCGTTACCGCGATATCCTGCTTCGCCAGCTCGGCCATTTTCTTTTCTATCGCAAGCAGATCCTCGGGCGTAAAGGGGCGCTTGTAGGCAAAATCGTAATAAAAACCGTCCGCGATCACCGGGCCTATGGTCACCTGCGCATCGGGGTATAGCGATTTCACCGCGAATGCGAGCAAATGCGCCGTAGAGTGCCGAATCACTTCCAGTCCGTCCGCATCCTTGTCGGTGACGATGGCGACCTGCGCATCGTTTTCGATCAAATGACTGGTATCGACCAACTTGCCGTCCACCCGACCTGCCAACGCGGCTTTGGCCAGGCCGGCGCCGATCGATGCCGCCAGCCCGGCGACGGTCACCGGTTGCTCAAACTCACGGACAGAACCATCGGGCAAAGTGATATGAAGCATGATTTCTCCATTACAAAACGAAAAAGCGCGGTTTTAGCCGCGCTTTTTAAATTTATCCGGTTAATTTATCCGATTAATTTATCCGGTCAAGCTAAAATAATTTCAGCTTTATTCCCGGCAAACCGGGCAAGACCTACTCAAGGATGGCACGACACGATGGGCAAGCAGGCCAAATACAAGTTCGCGGTGTCATAACGCTACCCTTCCCTGTTACCCATATCAAAACTATCCGTTGGTAGGCGCGATTGGACTCGAACCAACGACCCCCACCATGTCAAGGTGGTGCTCTAACCAGCTGAGCTACGCGCCTAGAAGAAGCGGCATTATAAACGAGTTTGTATCGGCTTTCAATTGCTAATTTTCCGCTGTGTCTTCAGCCAAAGGAAATATCCGCCTTCCGCTTGTTTTAAAAGCAGCGACGTTATGCAAGCCAGCTCGTCGGACGAGATCCCTTGCCGCTACTCGACATCGTCTGAGACCCACGGTCTTGTGGATAGCAGGCGTCCGCCCCGCTTTCTGCTCTGCGGCCGCATCCAAACAATCTTGTTACACATCAGGCACATAACAACAAGTTAAAATAAAATCATCAGCTTACAAATTTGTTCGTCACAAAAAATTCATCGCTAGCTAAGTTTGTTTTAAGTCTCGCTCCCGGATAATCCACCTTGGTTTTTATCACTTGACATGGTCTCTGGCCCCAAACGGCGAGAGGCCAGGTGTTCTGTTTTTTTTAAACAAAGGGAAAAAATGAAAATATCCGGAACAGCGCAAAATTGTCGTCACGACCACCTGAGTCCTGATCGTCGCTTACTTAAACCCTTATCGGTAATCCTCGCGGCTCTGGTTTTTTTGCCTGCGGTTGCCAGTGCTGACGATGCCGTGGATCTCGGCTCGGTCACGGCCCAAGGCACCAGCACAGGTAACAGCGCGCCTGTTTCCGACAGCCAGGTAATGACTACACAACAGAAATTGACCAATACCCAGGATGTGCAGACGGTAACGAAAGATCAGACCGCCTTGTTCGGACCGGACGCCGGCGGCATGCAATCCCTGGCGATCATGCCCAATACGCTGATCAGCGGTTATAACCCCACCAGCGTCTCTTCGCGTTCGACCATTTCCATGCGCGGCGTCAAAGTAGGCTGGAACAGCGTGCCCGGCGATCTGGAAACCAATGGCATTACCGCAGAACTGGATGGCGTGCCGCTAAATAGCCTGAGCCAGAGCACGGGCTGGCACTCGCCCGAAATCCCGATCGGCGCTCTGATGTCCGGCGTCAATACCATTGATGGGCCGGGCAACGCAGACACCCGCTGGTACAACAGCCTCGGCGGCAGCATCAATTTCATTCCAGTGCAGCCATCGGCGGTGGCCGGCGGCAACGTGGAGGCGTCCTACGGCAGTTTTAATTCCATGATTCTGTCGGCGGTCTTGAATACCGGCGAACACGATGGCTGGTCTACCGTGTTCGGCGCCGCCACCGCCCACAGCCAGACGTTTCGCACCACGAGCGACAATATGCCGTCACGAAGCAACCAGTTTTACATGAAAACACAGAAAAAACTGGATAACGGCCTGATCAGTTTCGGCGTGTACAGCCAATACAATGACGAGTACCGACCCAACATGATCCCGGTGGTCGACAATTCCCAGATTCATATGGACGGGCTCAATGGTAGCGCACCTTTGTACAGCGAACAAAGCTCGGGCTATTATTCCACTCTCGCCAGAGATGTGTGGTTCAAACACAACTCGATAGAGAACTATATGGCCTGGTCGCATCTGGATCTGACTCTAGCGTCCGATCTGACGCTGTCGAATCTGGTCTGGTTTCGCGATGGCTACGTCAACCATTATCGGGTCAACAATTTCGTCCCTACCAACCCGATGGTCGAGAATTACAACGAAAACTCGAAAACATTTGGCGACAAAGTGGCTTTTGACAAGCGCCTGAATCAGGATAACCTGCTGACCTTCGGCGGCTACATGATTTCCTCGCGCGCGGAGTCGGATTACAAGGGTTATTATCCGGCAGCCGGGACGACTAACGCCACTCCCGGCAGCATCGGCTACAATACCACCCAGAGCACATTCTGGGCCTTGTTCGCGCAGGACACTTATTCCCCGCTAAAGCGACTGGAAATCGTACCTGGCATCCGGCTGGTGAATTTTCAGACCGATTTTGCCAACAATAGCCCTACAGCAGCCAATACTTTCTACCCTGGCGGGGTTCCATCCTCGGTATCGTACGACACCAACCCCAATGAAAGCACCAGCTTCCTGGAAACAGAACCATCCCTGGGCATCAACTACGGGCTGAACGATAATCTGCATGCATTCGGCAATTATGCCATTGCGCGGCGTAACCCGACTTCAAACAACTATGACCATTATCCGGAGGACATCGGCGCGCTCAGGCCGGTGCGGAGCACAAGCTACAGCCTGGGGTTGCGTTATGACCAGAAAAACGTCTATGGGCTGGACGATCTGAGCGCTTCACTCGTGTATTTCAATACCCTGATGGACAATCAGACCATCCCGCGCACCCTGGCCAGCAATCCTCTGGTGACTACATTCAGCACGGGCTCCTCGACCTTGAGCGGCGTGGAATTCGAGTTGCAGGCCAAGGTCAACCGTAACTGGTCCGGCTTTACCAACCTGGGCTGGCTCAACGCCAACTGGAATTCGTTTTATTCGCCAACGTCGAATGCCTATTACAATGGCATGCCGGTTTCCAACTCGCCTACCCAGACGGCAAATTTCGGCGTGACTTATGAAGCCTATATTCCTTCGGCGACGATCGAGACCACGCTTTGGGATCAATTCATCGGCAAGAGTTATCTCTGGGATAACCTGAATGGCGCGCCGACTACCCAAAGCAATCCGGCTTATAACCTGGTCAACTTGTCGATTAACGCCCACACCACCGCGTTCGGTATTCCCGGCATCAAGGATCAGGTCACGACTGTTTCCTTACAGGCCATGAACATGCTGGACAAACAATACAATGCGACGGAATATATTTCGGCGGGCGGTTATTTCCAGACTACGACCGGGGGATATATCATCGCCAACCCCGGCGCGCCACGCAGCATTTACCTGACCTTGCAGTCCAGCTTTTAAACGCCGGGAAGGGGTGCAGCCAGTGAAAGAGGGTCTGACCAGACCCTCTTTTTTTCACGGTCGGCAACGCACAGGGCGCTTATAGGTCTCGCGAACGAAAAGGCTGTCGATAACGAAAGATCAGTCCACTACCGTGACCGACATCGTGGACGCTGACGATGCCGCCCAGGCGCGTTGCCGCATCACGAGCGATAGCCAGCCCCAGCCCGCTACCGTCACCTGATGTACCTTCGATACGGTAGAACGGCGCAAAAATTCGCTCGCGCTGAGCAATCGGGACGCCTGGGCCCGAATCGATCACTTCGATGAGGCAGTCATTGTCTGTCAGATCGAGACGCAGGATAATACTTCCTCCGCGCGGGGTGTAGCGCACCGCGTTATCGAGCGCGTTACGCATGACGAGAACCAGTATTTCGGGTTCGCAACGCAGCATGATAGGCCCGGCGGCGTCGAGCCTGACGCTCAATCCTTTGGCTTCGGCCATCGGCAGAAATCCTTCCAGCATCTCGCGTACCCAGGATGAGAGATCGACGGTTTCCAGCCGGGCCGAAGCCACTTGTGTTCTGGAGAAACTCAACAATTGCTCGGCCAGGCGGCGAGTACGCTCGACCCCCGCCCTGAGCGCCGCGATGCGCGCGCGCATATCCGCCGCGTTGTCGGCCAATTGCAAATTTTGCGCCTGCAAGGACAGGACAGTCAGTGGCGTGCGCAGTTCGTGCGCGGCATCGGCGACAAAACGCTGTTGCTGTCCCATGAGCCGTTTGATGCGCTCCATTTGTTTGTTAATCGCCTGCACGAAAGGGATAATTTCCGGCGGCAGATCGATTTCCGGCAGATTCGTCGGCTGTTCCGCCGCTTGCGCCTCCAACCTGCGCGAGAGCACCCGCAGCGGCGCAAAGCCGCGACGTACGATGCGTACTGCAAGCCAGCCTAGCACAGGCCACAGCACCAGTAACGGCAACAACGTCCGCAGCGCGCCGTGGATAGCAATTTCATCACGTGCCTCAGTGGCCTGAATAATGGCGATCCGGGCGCCCCAGGATGTTTGGCGCACGAATACCCGCCACGCGCCGTCTGGACGCGCCACTGTATGGAAGCCGGGCGATAGCGTGGCGGGCAGGCTCCGATCCGGAGTACTGGCTGAAAGATTGACCAGCTTTATCATCATTTCCGGGTCGATGTCGGCGAATTCGGCGGAATTCTCAATCTTGTCATTACGTTGCAATAAGCCGGTACCGGCGAGCGCCGCGATCTGACGCAGGGTATCATCCTGAAATTCCTCAGCCTCCAAGTAGGCCAGTCGAAAAGAAATAACGCTGGCCAGAAATCCGACCACCACAATGGCCAGGGCCAGCATACGAGAAAGATGCTGTTCGAGCGAGATTTTCACGCTGGCTTCATAATTTTGGAACCGACCACCCTGACCCGCGCACATTCTTGATCACATCCGTACCGAATTTTTTACGTAAACTGTGAATCAGAACTTCCACCGTGTTACTGTCCACTTCTTCATTCCAGCCGTAGATGCGTTGTTCCAGTTCGCTACGCGAAAGGATGATGCCGGGGCTCAACAGTAGCGCGCGCAGCAGGGCGAACTCGCGCGCGCTCAACAAATATTTAACACCGTCCCGCTGCGCTTCGCGCGACGTCGGATCAAGACTGATACTGCCGTTGCTCAGCAGGGGCGTCGCGTTTCCCCCTTGACGCCGCAACACAGCGCGCAGTCGGGCGAGCAACTCGTCGACGTCAAAGGGTTTGATCAGATAGTCGTCCGCGCCATAATCAAGTCCACGAATACGATGATCGATGCCATCGCGCGCCGTGATGACGATGATGGGCGCCGCATTGCCGAATCGCCGGGCTTGGCGCAGAACTTCCAGACCGTCGCGCCGGGGCAATCCCAGATCAAGCAGGACAGCCTGATACCCGCCCGACTCGAGCGCCTCATTAGCCATCACGCCATCCTTGACCCAGTCCACCGCATAGGCCTGATCTTTCAATGCGACGCTGACAGCATCGCCTATCATCAGGTCGTCTTCTATCAACAGAATATGCATGAGTTCAATCCTCGAGCGCGTACCGATATGGATAACAAAATCGCGCCAATCCCTGACAATGTGGTGAAGATATTTTTATTTTGGGGAGGCGCTGATTTGTTCAAATTCGTCGTTCTTGCAAATCAGTGGTTCTTCGCTCCTTTCACCCGCTTATCTGCCGTTCACCGGGCCAATCTCCCGCACCAGGCGGAAACTGAGGTTCCCCTTGTTTTTCGTTTTCGACTCGGCGACGCCAGCAAACTCCCGCCGCGAGTCAGGCCGAATAACGCGCCACCCCTGCCATGATCTCCGCCTTGGCCTCGTCCACGCCAGTCCAGTCTTCGACCTTGACCCACTTGCCGGGCTCCAGATCCTTGTAATGCTCGAAGAAATGCGCAATCTGCGCCAGAGTCAGCGCGGGCAGATCATGCACCGACTGTATCGATTTATAAAGCACGCTGAGCTTCTCTACCGGCACGGCGAGCAATTTGGCATCAAAACCGGCCTCGTCGCTCATTCTGAGCATCCCCAGAGTGCGGCAACGCACCACCACGCCCGGAATCAGCGGAAAGGGCGTCAGGACCAGCACATCGACCGGATCGCCATCGTCCGACAAGGTTTGGGGAATATAGCCGTAATTACACGGATAATGCATCGCGGTGGACATGAATCGGTCGACGAAAATCGCCCCGCTGTCTTTGTCGACCTCGTATTTGATCGGCGCGCCGTTCATGGGAATTTCGATTATCACATTGAAATCGTGCGGCAAATCCTTGCCTGCCGGGACCTGGTTCAAACTCATGGCGTGCCTTTATAGAGTATTAAAGTCTGAATTATAACCCAGACAAACGCCGTATTTAACGCTGTCCTGCGGCAATATCGCCATCGAGGTAATACCGGCGTCCCTCTGTCAGCACAAATCGGCTTACTTCGTGCAAGCGATAGGCTCGTCCGGCGATTTTTTGCCGGGCGACAAACTCTACCGTCGCATGGCTTTCGTCCTGCAACTGATAATCCAGCACCTTCCGGCCCAGCCAGCGCGGCGGCGGGATGTCCTGCGCCAGACGCAAGGATTGCGGGCGGGTCGTGCGATGCCAGGTCGCCAACAAATAAGCTTCGTCGAGCAAGGCATACGCTGTATAACGCGAGCGCATCAGTGCCTCGGCCGTGGGCGCGGGTACGCCGCCTAGCCTGAATATTGCATAAAAAGGGCGATAAGTACCGTAAGTATTTGATATAATTTGAGTTCTCTAAAAACAAATTCGTAAAAAATGCTTACAGACTCTCGCCCACCCGCCAATTTTACCCCAGAACAACTCCGATTTCCTTCCTCTGCCGGTTTTACCGTGCGCGCCGACTTCTCCGGCGGGGAGGTCTCGTCTGACTTCGGGGCCATGTTGCTAGCTGGCGTGGATAAACGCATCGGCCTGCTCGATCGTTTGAGCGATGCAGTGGTCGACTCCCGCCACCCGAGCTACATCACTCATTCAATGCGCGATCTGCTGACACAGCGTGTATTCCAGATCGCTTCCGGCTATGAAGACGGTAACGATGCCAACTCGCTGCGGCGCGATCCGCTGTTCAAGCTAGCCGCCGGGCGAGCGCCGCTGGATGCCGATAATCCATTGGCCAGCGGCGCAACCTTCTCTCGCCTCGAAGGTGCGCTGCGCCGCCGCGATATCTACTGCTTGGCGCGAGCCCTCGTCCTGCAGTTTATCGCCGCTTACTCTACCACGCCAACTTCCATCACGCTGGATCTTGACCACACCGACGATGCCACCTATGGCCAGCAAGAGCTGTCCTTATACTGTCACCACTACGGCCACCATTGTTACCTGCCTTTACTGATCTTCGAGGCCAACTCCGGCGCCTTGCTCACCGCTGTCCTGCGTCCCGGCAAACGCCCGTATGGGGCTGAGAATGCGATGATCATGAAGCGAGTACTCGGCCTGCTGCGCCAGCACTGGCCAGACACCCATATTCTGCTGCGCGGCGATAGCCACTTTTCCAGCCCGGAATTGATGAGCCTGATCATCGCCGATGGCAACGCCGATTTCCTCTTCGGCCTCGGCCGCAATCCCGTTCTGACGCGCAACGCGGAAGGCTTAATGAGGAATGCGCGCGGGCACCTCGCCCTGCGCCAGTCCTTGGCCGATCAAGGCTTGGCTCCGGCCGTGGCGGCGGTGCGCCTGTTCGGCGAATTCGACTATGCCGCTCGCTCCTGGCCGCAAGCCTTTCGGGTTGTGCTCAAAGCCGAAGTCCTGCCAGGTAGCCCAGGACTGCCCGCCAAGGATAATCCGCGTTTCGTCGTCACCTCCCTGCATCGCCCCACACCCAGTACGCTCTATCAACAGGATTACTGCGCCCGGGCCCAGGCGGAGAACTTGATCAAGCAAGTAAAGATCGATCTGAAATCCGACCGCACCTCGGCATCGTCATTTCTCGCCAACTTTGCCCGACTGTTGCTGACGGCTTCGGCCTATGTCCTGCATCAGCAGTTGCGCGTCATCGGCTTGAAAAACACTTCTCTGGCCACGGCACAGCCCAAGACGGTGATCCTGTCGCTGTTCAGGATTGCCGCCCGGGTCAGGCAATACAAGGATCGGGTGCTGTTGAAGCTCTCCAGTGCCTGCCCGGTCAAGGAATTGCTCGCGCAGATCTGCCGCAATCTTCATCCGATGAACGGGAGGCGGGTCATGTCCGCCTCTCCATGACATGGGCACGTCTGGCTGACGAGATAATGCCATCCGCCCTGCCCTGCAACGGACTCACCCTGTTTCCCCCTAACTGCGGGGTAGGGGGAGTATTGCCGGAAAATCGAAAAAAATCGGCCTCGGATAATCTCAGTGGGCTTCGCAAGGTTTATGCAATATTCAGGCTAGTGCCTTGTTTTAGCTGGGTTCACGCCTTTGTGGGAACGACGAAGTCGGGTAAATCAGAGCCTCCTCAAGAAAATTTTTCTTCTTAATTAGAAATAAAT
>DAICZK010000149.1 GCA_027311185.1 Sulfuriferula sp. | reverse complement strand
GGCTTCACCGGTTGAGCGCAGTTCACTGGCGACCCGCGTGCGGTCAGCTTGCATGCGTTTATAGACTGCTGCGTCGATCTCGGGCGGCTGATCCAGGCGCTTGATGCGCACATCGACGACCTGTATGCCGATTTTCCGGGCATCGGCGTCAGCCTTGAGGCGCAGGCCGGTTATTATCTGGTCGCGCTGGCCGGAGACGATGTCGCGCAGGTTAAGCGTGCCCAGCGCGACGCGCAGGTCGTCGTTGATCGTTTGCTGCAGGCGTGTCTGGGCGCGGGTTTCGTCGCCGCCAACGCTGACATAGTATTGTTTGGCGTTCACGACGCGCCATTTGGCGAAATAGTCGATCAATATGTTTTTCTTCTCCGAGGAAATGAAGCGCTCAGGGTCGACGAGATTCAGGGTGCGTATCTGTGTGCTGAAATAGCGCACGTTTTGAACCAGCGGCAGTTTGAGATACAGGCCTGGCGTTTTATTGACGGCGACTATCTGGCCGAATTGGTAAACGACGGCGTTTTGCCGCTGATCCACGGTGTATATGGTCATGCTCGCGACGATGACCAGGCCGACGATGACGAGTGCGATGGCATTGATGTTTTTCATGGTCGCTCCTCCCGGTCGCGATTGCGGAAGGCATCTGGATTACGGTTGGCGTCAGAGGCGCCTGTATCGGTTAAGGCCGGTTTGGCCGCGGCGTCGGGTGGCAGCGATGGTGCGACCGGTGTTATTGGCGCGACTGGCGTGGCGGGCGCGGCCGGTGCCGGAGGAGCGGCATTGCTGCTGGCGGGTGGTTTGGCCGGCTCGGTTTTCTGCAACAGCTTGTCGAGCGGGATATAGAGCATGTTGCTTGCGCCCTTGGTGCTGTCGACAAGAACCTTGCTGGTGTTGCTCAGAACTTGCTGCATTGTGTCCATGTACATGCGGTCGCGCGTCACCGCCGGCGCCTTATCATATTCAACTAGTATCTGTTTGAAGCGGCTGGTATCGCCTTCGGCGTTGGCGATTACGGTTTGATTGTATGCGTCGGCTTCTTCGGTCAGACCCGAAGCTATGCTGTGGGCTTTGAGAATGACGCTGCTGGCATAGGCCTGGGCGTCGCTTTTCAGCCGTTGCATGTCCTGACCGGCTTTGACTGCATCATCGAACGCTAGTTGGACTTCCTGCGGCGGCTGAGCGTTTTGCAGAGTAATCTTGCTGATGTTGATTCCGGTCTGGTAGGTATCCAGAATCTCTTGTACCTGTTTGGTGGCGCGAGCGGCGATATCGATGCGACCGTCGTAGAGTACGTAATCCATAGTGCTCTTGCCGACTATCTTGTTCATTACGGCCTCTGCCACCTGGCGTACCGAATCGTCCGGAGAGCGGTCGTTGAACAGGTAGTGTTCAGGATTTTTGATTGTATATTGTGCGGCAAACTGGATATCCACGATGTTGTCGTCACTGGTGAGCATGAGCGATTCTTTGAGCAGCTTGTTGCGAATGTTGTTGCGATAGCCGACTTCCACGGTCCGGACCTGGTCGATATTGACTATGCTGGCCGTTTCGATGGGAAATGGCAAATGCCAGTTTGCGCCCGGTAGCGTAGTTTCGACGAATTGGCCGAAACGCAAGACGACGCCGCGCTCGCCGGTGTCCACAATATAAAACCCCGAAGCCAGCCAGACGGCGACAATCACGCCCAGGATGACGAACAGAATGGCCTTGTTAAAGGGCTTTCCCGACGCGGGAGAGGGTTTGCCGCCAAACAGCTTGTGCAGTTTTTCATTGAATTTTCGCCAGATTTCGTCCAAATCGGGCGGACCATCCTTCTTTTTCCCCCATTGCGGGTCATTCCAAGCCATGCTTAATCCAATTCAGGGTGATATTCGTTGTTGACCACGGTTGCCCGCGCTGTGGCAGCTACGGGTTGTTGATAGTCCTGTCGGCTGATGCCCAGCGCCGCGCGCAGGGCCGGAATTCCGTGTCCTGTACTCGCGCTTAGCCGTATGGCGGTGATTTTACCATACTCGTCGCGTTCGATGCCGGGCGGGATCGCGCAGAGGTCGATCTTGTTCATAATCAGGATTTGAGGGATATCTGCGGCGCCGATTTCCTTCAGGACCTGATTGACCTCGCTGATATGTTTGTCGCGCATCGGTCCCGCCGCATCGACCACATGTAATAGTAAATCGGCTTGTATGGTTTCTTCAAGGGTGGCGTGAAAGCTCTCCACCAGTGTGTGCGGCAGACGGGTAATAAAGCCGACCGTATCGGACAACACGATTTCGCCGACTTCGGGCAGATACAGCTGGCGAGTCGTGGTGTCGAGTGTGGCGAACAACTGGTCGGCGACATAGCTTTGCGCGTGGGTGAGGCTGTTGAACAGAGTCGATTTGCCGGCGTTGGTGTAACCTACCAGCGATACCGACATGACTCGCCCGCGAATGCGCGCGCGACGCTGCACTGTGCGCTGACGATGTAGTTTGGCCAGCCGGTCTTTGAGCAGCTTGACGCGTTTACCTATCAGCCGGCGGTCTGTTTCCAGCTGCGTCTCGCCGGGGCCGCGCAAGCCTATGCCGCCTTTTTGCCGTTCCAGATGCGACCAGCCGCGTATAAGGCGGGTGGACAGATGCGCGAGTTGCGCCAGCTCGACTTGCAGAATGCCTTCCGCGCTTTTGGCGCGGCTTGCAAAAATATCCAGTATCAGCGTAGTACGGTCAACTACGCGGCACTCTAGCGCCTGCTCCAGGTTGCGTTCCTGGGCCGGAGAGAGTGCATGATTGAAGATGACGAGTCCCGCGTCGCAGGCACGAACCATGGTGGCGATTTCTTCTACTTTGCCGCTACCCGCAAATAATGCGGGATCGGGGCGGGCGCGACGCCCCTCGATCAGGCCGGCGACACTGAGCCCGGCACTGCGCGCGAGCAGGTGCAGCTCGTCAACGCTATCCTGATAATCGAGTTCGCCGGTGTCGATGCTGGCCAGTATGACCTGTTCGCTGCCCTGATGGCGCTCAAACATGCCGGGCGCCCCGTTTGAGGCGGCGTGGGTCAGACAATGGCATCAGCGTGCAGTGGTACCGCGCGTGCCGGTACGATGGTGGAAATGGCGTGTTTATAAACCATTTGCGTGACCATGTTTTTGAGCAATACCACATACTGGTCGTAGGACTCGATTTGTCCTTGCAGTTTGATGCCGTTGACCAGATACACGGATACAGGAACATTTTCCTTGCGTAAGGTATTAAGAAACGGATCCTGCAGGAGCAGACCCTTGTTTTTTGTTTTAGGTACGTTCATATTTGACGAAATCCAAAATAGTTTGTTAAGAAGCGAGCTGCGCTCAACTTATGTTATGTGCAGGGTCGTTCATACATTAACGAGTCCGGGACAGGCACTAACTCTCGATCAGTCGGGAGGCACCGCGTTCCAGACGGCCAAAGTAATAGCCTTGCCCCCATTTGACTCCCATTTTCAGTAATAGTTTAGCAGTTTCGGCGTCTTCTATGTTCTTGGCAATAGCGATTATGTTTTGTTTGCAGGATAAGTCAATAATTGATTGGATGATTTCTGTTATTTTTGGATCGTTCGTATTGTATTGCCGCTTTGTAATTCCGGGTGCTGGTCGCGCTTTTCCCGAATTCTCCGGTCTGTAAATAGCGTTATTCGGTTTAAATTGATAACTACGTAATTGCTTTTGCATTCTTTGTTTGAGTAAGGGCTGTTTTTGTGGCAGGATAATTTGCGCCGCGTTGAATTCAGCGCAGCGAATTTGTCACAATTTGCCAACATAACCTTGATTGTTACGGAGAAGGAAATATGACGGATTGCACTCGCTACCCGGCGTGGAAAAAACTCAGGGCGCACCAGAAAGATATGGCGCGGATGTCGATGCGCGTTTTGTTTGCCGAGGACGCCAAACGTCACAAGCGTTTTTCGCTGGAGGCGGCCGGCATACTGCTCGATTATTCCAAAAACCGGATTAGCGGCGTGACGATGAAGCTACTCGAAGAAGTTGTGCGCGAAGCCCGTTTGGGCGATGCCATCGAAGCCATGTTCGGCGGCAAGAAAATCAATCGTACCGAAGGCCGCGCAGTGTTGCATACCGCGTTGCGCAATCGCGCCAACACGCCGGTGCTGGTTGACGGAGTGGATGTGATGCCGACGGTTAACGAGGTTCTAGCGCGCATGCGGGTATTTACCGACTCGGTACGCAATGGCGAGTGGGTCGGCCACACGGGCAAACGCATCACCGACGTCGTCAATATTGGCATAGGT
>DAICZK010000148.1 GCA_027311185.1 Sulfuriferula sp. | reverse complement strand
CTTCCCTAGCATGATAGCTGCTTTTGCGCATGGTACTCTTGCAATTCAAGACTGTATCTGACCTTGGTTGTCCCTGGTCGTCCTGTCTGTTTTCGAAATCCGCAAATGTCACTTATAAGCTCGGAAGTAGACTCCAATTCATAATTTAACCCGGTGACTGCTACCCCGATAGGCGTTAATCAATTGCAATACCGCGACCTGCCGCCTGTCGAACGACATGGCCGCCGCTACGCCGGATTCGGCCGGCAGCGCCGCAAAATAACTGCGCCAGTCCGCCCCGACCCGCTGCGGGTCAAGCAGAAACTGCCGGTATAGCGCGTCCAGCCATTCGCCCTGCGCCGAGGCTACAGGCTGCCCGCCATCGGGCGGGACGGCGGCCTTGCTATGCAAGCTCATACCCGCTCGGCCACAGGCACATAATCGCGCCGCGCCGCACCATTATAATGCTGGCGCGGCCGACCTATGCGGTGATTGTTTTCGGCCAGCATTTCATTCCATTGCGCGACCCAGCCCACGGTACGCGCAAGCGCGAAAATCGCCGTGAACATGGACGGCGGAATGCCCAACGCGCGAAAAACGATTCCCGAATAAAAGTCCACGTTGGGATAGAGTTTCCGGCTGATGAAATACTCGTCCTGCGCAGCGATGCGCTCCAGTTCCAGCGCGATTTTAAATAACGGGTCTTCGGTCAGCTGCAGTTCATTGAGCAATTCGTGACAGGTTTGCCGCATCACCGCCGCGCGCGGGTCCATGTTTTTATAAATGCGATGACCGAATCCCATCAGGCGAAACGAATTGCTTTTGTCTTTCGCGCGATTGATATATTCGGGAATCCGCGACACATCGCCGATATCTTCGAGCATCTTGAGCACGGCCTCATTGGCGCCGCCGTGCAACGGCCCCCACAAGGACGCCATCCCGGCGGCGATGCAGGCAAACGGATTCGCGCCCGACGAACCAGCCAGGCGCACCGTCGAGGTCGACGCGTTCTGCTCGTGGTCGGCATGCAAAACCAGTATTTTATCCAGCGCGCGCGCCGCGACGGGATTGACCACGTAAGGTTCGCTGGGCATGGAAAACATCATGTAGAGAAAATTCTCGGCGTAACCCAGACGATTTTGCGGGTAGACAAACGGCTCGCCCATGTTGTATTTGTAAGACATCGCCGCGATGGTCGAGACTTTCGCTATCAGACGATAAGCCGAAATTTCACGATTCCGCGCGTCGAATACGTCGATAGAGTCGTGGTAAAACGCTGACAACGCGCCTGTCACACCGACCAGGACGGCCATTGGGTGCGCGTCGCGGCGAAAACCGCGGAACACGGTGTTGATCTGGTCGTGCAGCATGGTATGACGGCGCATGGTCTTGTCGAACGCCACTTTCTCCTCGCTAGTCGGAAGCTCGCCGTGTATGAGCAGATAACTCACCTCGATGAAATCCGAATGCTGCGCGAGCTGTTCGATCGGGTATCCCCGGTAATAAAGCAAACCGGCCTCACCATCGATGAAGGAAATGCTGGAGTTGCAACTCGCCGTCGACATGAATCCGGGATCGTAAGTCAAAAATCCAAGTTTGCTCAAATCCCGGATATCAATCACATTGGGGCCGAGGTTGCCAGCAAGTACTGGCAACTCAATGGGCGGCTGCCCGTTATCAAAGGTCAGGGTTACTTTGGTGGGAACTGTCATTTCTGCTTTCCTTAATTTCGATTAAGCTGCGTAATGCGGTAAATATGCCGTCATCATGCCGGCTATTGTAGTTATTTTTGCTATTCTGTATCGCATCCCACAGCGCCATGTCGTGCTGCGCCAACACATCCACAAATGCTTGCTGCAACGACAGCGTCAGCGATGCAACTCTGTCGTCAAAAACGCCAGCAGCAACGTGTCGAGTTCGAGCATGCCGCGGCGGCACTGCCAGCGCGGCTGATTCTCGGTCGGTATCATGCCGTTTATCCCGATCGCCCGCGCGTCAGCATCCACACTTTCATCGCGCCTATGGCTGCGGTCGGATTAAGCCCTCTGGGACAGACCGCCATGCAATTTATGATCCCGCGACAGCGAAACAAACGGTAGGCGTCCTGCAGATCCTCCAATCGCGAAACGCCCGCCTCGTCGCGGCTATCGGCGATAAAACGATAAGCCGCCAGCAAACCCGCCGGGCCGACGAATTTGTCCGGATTCCACCAGAACGACGGGCACGCGCTCGAACAGCCGCCGCACTGTATACATTCATCCGAACCCGCCAGGGCGGACAGCGGCGTAATGCACGCCCGTCCGTTGCGCCCGTTGATATTCATGCCATCCGACCCGCACACACCCTCTCTGCAAGAACGGCGCAAACTCAGGCTGCTATCGAGATTGGCCTTGATAAACAGCAGGGCGTCGAGCAGCATCGGGCCAGCCGTCGCCGGGTCCACATCGTAATCCAGGGTATAGGGTTGATCGTCGTAATCGGGATCGTAACGATAAATATTGATTCTCATGGGCATATTTTCTCACTCAATGGCCCGCGCAGGCATCTAAATTAACAGCAAATCACGTTGCTCGCCAATTTTTCCTGAAATTTCATTGATATACCCGTAATAATCAGCCAGAATCGCCGCCGCGTCAGTATCCGCGCAGCAAACCGGGCCCCAAATTCAGGCAAAAATTAACACGCGCTCTCAACCGGAATGACTATGGGTTTGCTTTGCTGTAAAATCGGCGCTTTCAAACCCCCTACCAGATTATCATGAGTTTATCCACTCTGACTGCGCTATCCCCTCTCGATGGTCGTTACGCCGCCAAAGTCGAACCGTTGCGCGCCTACTTCAGCGAATTCGGTTTGATTCGCCACCGCGTCGCCATCGAAATAGCATGGCTCAAGGCGCTCGCCGCCGAGCCTATGATAACCGAGATACCCGTCTTTTCGACAACCACGATTACCGAACTGGACGAACTGGTCACCAACTTCTCCACCGCCGAAGCCGAATGCATCAAGGCCATAGAGTGCACAACCAACCACGACGTCAAGGCCATAGAATATTTCCTGCGCGAACATTTCGCCAGCAATCCTGAAATCGCCAAAGTAGGCGAGTTCATTCATTTCGCCTGCACTTCCGAAGACATCAACAACCTTTCGCACGCGCTGATGCTCAAAGCTGCGCGCGAAAACGTCATCCTGCCCGCGCTCGACGGTCTGATTTCCAGGCTGACCGATCTCGCCCACGAGCACGCCGCCGTGCCCATGCTGTCGCGCACTCACGGCCAACCCGCTACGCCGACCACGCTGGGCAAGGAAATGGCGAACCTGGTCTACCGGCTGCAACGTCAGGTCCGGCAAATCGCCAGCGTCCCTATGCTGGGCAAAATCAATGGCGCGGTCGGCAACTATAACGCGCATCTGTCGGCTTATCCCGATATCGACTGGGAAGCCTTTGCCGAACGTTTCGTACTCGGCCTGGGACTGACTTTCAATCCTTATACGATACAGATCGAACCGCACGACTACATGGCCGAACTGTTCGACGCCATTGGCCGCGCCAATACCGTGCTCATCGATCTGAACCGCGATATCTGGGCTTACATCTCCATTGGCTATTTTACCCAAAAAGTAAAAGCTGGAGAAATCGGCTCATCAACCATGCCGCACAAAGTCAATCCTATCGATTTCGAAAACGCTGAAGGTAATCTGGGACTGGCCAATGCGCTGTTGCGCCACCTGGCGGAAAAGCTGCCGATCTCCCGCTGGCAACGCGATTTGTCCGACTCCACCGTGCTGCGCAATATGGGCGCCACGCTCGGTTACGCGCTGCTAGGATACGACTCGTGCGCGCGGGGGCTGGACAAACTGGAAGCCAATCCGGCGCGTCTGGCCGAAGATCTGGACCACAACTGGGAAATACTGGCAGAACCCATCCAGACCGTGATGCGGCGTTATAATGTCGCCAACGCCTACGAACAGCTCAAGGAACTCACTCGAGGCAAGAGCGGCATCAACCGCGACAGCCTGCATCTGTTCATCAGCAACCTGACGATTCCCGAGGCAGACAAACAGCGGCTGCTTGCCATGACGCCCGCCAATTACCTGGGCCGGGCCGTTGAGTTAGCCCGGCGGATTCAAAAATAACCGGAATAATCATGAAAATACCTGAACTCCTGGCCCCCGCCGGCACTCTGGAAAAAATGCGCTACGCTTATCAGTTCGGCGCAGATGCGGTCTATGCCGGACAACCGCGTTACTCGTTGCGTGCGCGCAATAACGAATTTCAGCTAGAGCAGCTGGCAAGCGG
>DAICZK010000147.1 GCA_027311185.1 Sulfuriferula sp. | reverse complement strand
CGCAAACATGGTCTCACGCCCGCGCAGTTGGCACTGTCTTTCGTCTACCATCGCTGGTTTGTCGATTCGACCATCATCGGCGCTACCACCATGGCCCAACTCGAGGAAAATCTGCAGGCATGGGAAACCCCGCTAGCCGCAGACATCCTGTTGGAAATCGAAACCATACATCTGCAACACATGAATCCCGCGCCTTAAGGGCGAGAAATGCCGGATTGATTGCGCGTGTGGGTTAGGGCGCGCAAACGGCGCGGTTAAAGCGTCAATTCACTGATCGGCTTGCTCATTTCTATCGCATACCCTTGCGCGTAATGAACGCCCAGCTCATTCAATTTCTCGAGGATGCCGGTAGTTTCCACGTACTCCGCCACCGTCTTCAGGCCCAACGCAACGGCAACGTCGTGCATGCACTTGACGATGGCAAAATCGGCTGGAGATTGCAGGATATCGCGCACAAAAGCACCGTCTATTTTTATAAAGTCCAGACTAAGCGTGCGCAGATACGCAAACGAGTTATAACCGCTGCCAAAATCATCGAGAGAAAAACGACAGCCATAGCCGCGCACGGCTTCAATAAACTGCTGCGCGGATTCCAGGTTGCGAATCAGCGCCGTTTCGGTGATCTCGAAGATGATTTTGGCGGCAAGAACGGGATCAGCCTCGAGATTCTGCTTTATCAGCAATGCGACTTGGTGATTGCTCAGAGATTGTGCAGAAAGGTTAATGGAAATCCCGCCCAGCGCGTCGAGTTTCACCCCCTGTTTGCGTAACCAGTCGAAGCTACGCTGCAAAATCCACAAATCTATATCGGCAGAACGATGCCACTTTTCCGCAGCCAGCACGAAACCTTGAGTATTCATGGCTGGTACGTTCGGCAGACCCAGCAATATTTCATAGTGGGGCAAACGTCCGTCGCCAACACCGATGGGCTGAATTTTTTGGCAGCGCAAGAATAACGCTTCATCCCGCAGCATTTGATCGATGCCGCCAGCCCATTCAAACATCGATACCTCGTCCTCGATCCGCTTGTTATCGGGCCTGTAGAGCTCGACCCAGTTGCCCCCCTGGGTTTTGGCGATCGCAGCAGCCGCGCTTGCGGTTTTCAATAATTTCTGTGGGGTATCGATAAAATCCGTCAGCTCCGAAATGCCGATATGCACGCCAACTGCGAAATACTTATCCTGAAAAGCTATGCGCCGCGCCTCGATGCCCGCCACAACCTCTTTCATCGTCGACAGTGCAGTCTCGACGTCGCTGTCATGCAACACAATCACATAGTCCGTATCGCTCAAGCGCGAAAAAACATCCGACGATTTAAGAAATTCACCTATCGATGCGAGGAACAAACCGAAAGAGGCCTCGAAATTGCCGGAATCCACGTCCTGCCCCAGCCGATTGTTTTTGTCCAGCCGCAGCATGCACAAAAACACCCCCGTCCTGCGCCCCGCCTCGCGCCGGTACAAGGCCTCCAGATGACTCATCAACGCCTTGTGGTTCAGCAGCCCACTTACCGGATCATGCGTAGCCTGCTGACATACCCTCGCGTATACGCTCAACATGTCTTTATAAGCAGAACGCTCCAGAAATGGCAGGTCGTATTCGGGTGAAAGCCAGGTTTCGCGCGCCGCCAAGGCATCATACAACCCCTGCCTGGTATATTCGCGCAGCGTTGTCGCCGCGCGATTGACGAACAGGAACGGCTGCCCTCCCGAACCGAGCGCGACAAGCTGAAACATGGCAGTAGCCCCATCGGTCGCAACAGAAATCCAATCGCCCTGCCCCATGAGTTCAACCGCGGTCGCAAGGTCTGCATCAAGTTTATCGGCATCCCCCGCTATCGCGCTTTCTGTAGCAATGCCAGATACGAGCCGCTCGCGCTGCTCGAAAGCATCCTGTATCTGGCCTATTTTATTTTTTCGCGCTTCTTCTATGGGCGCTAGCAACGTCACCAGTAATTTGTTTACTTCATCAAAAACGTGGGTATTACTCTCGAACTGATCGACGATCTGATTAATCAGCAGATCCAGCAAACGATGTAACCTGCGGTCCATAAATTTGCCCGCATCATCGGCGGCAGCGTGAAAACGTTCTATCAAATTAACGGCTTGCTGAACCGGATGGGGGCCGGTGTAAAAAAAGTCAGGCTGTATCAACGCAAGCTTGATGAGCGGTAATTCGATTTTTTTGAGTAAACCCGCGATCTCCGAATTCAGCACTTCGGACGAACCGGGCGGGTGCATAGCTTCGTCAAAGCTGTTAATCGTCTGGACCAGTGGATTCACCAGATCGGGATTTTCGGCACGAACCAGAACCCCCATCAGCTGCGTTTTGACCGACGCCTCGTTCTGCGCCTCGGTCCGATTCGCACGCCGTTGTGAGATGCCATTGACGATACTCAATAACGGGGCCACGCAATCGGCGGGCGCTCGCCGGCAATCGCTGCCGGGTTCGGAAGTGCGCGCGGGAAGTGCCAGAAAATTAACCTTGGAGCGAGCGCGACCGGGCAGTTCATAGATAGGCGGCATCGCGCCCCCAGCGAAAAAGGCTACCGGAACTTCTCTGCTCGGCCAACCCATCACTGCCTCGTTGAGCACCTGCAAACTCGGCGCGGCATCGGCATTAGTGAGCAGGAAATTGACTCGCCAGAGCAGCTGATTCAAGCCGTAATCGAGATCGACCGGCTGGGTCGGCAATGCCGTCTGCGCAACCGGCTGCAAAACTCCATCCGCCGCAGCAACCTGCCTCGCCACACCGGCAAGGTAATCGCCTATTGTCACAGGCCGCGATGACGGCTCATCTGACGCAGGTGCGCGGCGCTCGGCAAATGGGTGATTTAACGCGGCGGGGGCCGAGGGTTCCAGGAACGGCTCCTCCGGCGGCGACTGTTTCACGGCTGCCCGTGCGGCGAACGACGCGCGCTCCGGTGCGGCGGTAGTAGCCGATTTTACAAAAGCAACTGTTTTATTGAGTTCGGCATAAAAATCCTCAAAAAAAACCGTTACCGATTCGTAAAATATTTTATACACGCGCGCCTTGACCAGATTGGATAGGTCAAACCGATTCAGCACAGCGTGAAACGCCAGGAAAATCCGATGAGGGCTGAACCTTCCGGTCGACGCAACCGAGAGCGCGCCTTGCAACGCAGCGTAACGCAAATCGAAAGCGCTAATCTCGGCACGATGATCCAGATTCAATTTGTGGATCAATTGAGAGACCGCGAGCCAGTCGTCGAATTCCTCCGTATCCACCAACGCCAACGTGAGTTTCTGATCCTGTTTTGACGTTGCCGCCTGCGGTTCCGGAGCCGGCTCTTCGTTCAAGGCCTGCTCTATGTCCAGGCGCCGCGCCATCAGCAGCGGATAGGCATTACGTAGCGCCCAACGCTGCGTCGGACTGGCCTCGGTCATTTCGTAGGAGGTCAGTTTCCCGTTCAAACTGGCGAAAAAATGATTGACAACCTGATTGATAAAGCGGCCGAACTGTGCCTGGCACTCGGCGTTCACCGCCGCGATCCGTTCCACGCCGTACGCCGAAAAACCTGCCGGGCCGCGCTGTGCCGGCCCACTTACCAGTTGAGCCAACGCGCGATAAGCGTCGGCGGGGAAATCATCAATCGCAATGCCGATAGACCGGTCGAATACCCGCGCAACCCGACCCGCAAGGCGATATTGTACTGTACCGAGCTGATTCGATTTGAATACCAGGGTGACGGGTTGACCCTGCAAACCCGACGCTGCGGTGGGTCTGGTCAGAGCAAACAGCACGCCGTTAGCCGAAAAATCGCGAATTTCACCCACAGCGACGCCCAGGCTCCGACACGTCAGCGTAGCCGGGTGGAGCACATCCATGCGATTAAATCGACGCTTTTGCACAGTATTCGGCATTTCGCTGACATCTTCTCCTACGTTAGAGGCTGTGCTTATTATTATTGTGGAAAAATCAGCTTTCGTATATAAATAACGTATAAAAATTGTGAGTTCATATCCGATTACCAATTCGTTGGTACTACAAATCCACGGGTGACCTCCTCCCACCCCGAATCTGTTTGCGACAGCCCGGCTACCAGTACGGGTTCGCGCGAGCGCGCGAAATGATCCGCCAGCACCGCAAAAAAAGCCGATTCCCCACGCAACAAGGCAGCATCCGGACTGCTCGCCGGAGACAGCCACGACAGGCGCGACAACACGCGCCATCTGAGCCCGGATTGCGACGGGAAGTCTGCCCCCCAGCGCGCCCACCAGCCGGTCAAATGCCCAGCGGATATCCCTGCGGCGGGCGTCACAGGCCGTTGCGTCGGATAAAACAGCCAGCCCTTGAGCAAAGCGCGAGCTAACAC
>DAICZK010000146.1 GCA_027311185.1 Sulfuriferula sp. | reverse complement strand
GCTACAGATGCCGTCGATCCGCTCGCGATTTTTGCCTCGAGCTCATGGATCGCCGACGCTTTTGCGAACGGCAGTCCGGGTGCTATCTGTTTCGCGGCATCGAGCTCGGCTTGCGCGCGGCTCATCTGGCCTTCGCGCGCCAGAATGTTGGCGTCGATCAAATGCGCTTTGGCGCTGTCGGGATGGGCTTTGAGTACCTGCGCCATCATCTGGTCGGCTTCGTTGAGCTTGCCCGCCTTGGTGGCTTCATACACCTGATGGATGGTGGGGACGCTGTCGGCGAACGCGACCGGCATGTTCAGGATAACGACGGAAGCGAGCAATAAAAATCCGGAAATTGCTTTTTTAAACATGGTATCTCCTTTATCAGATCGAATCGATCTTTGATGATACTCGGTAAGATGCTGCCAACTCGACTTATTTCAAGTCCTCGCTAACTCTATTTTCTTTCTCAATAGCATAACCTGATCCTTGTCAGTAAAGACAGCACGATCGCCGGCAGGTTCGAAATGGCTGCCGATTTTGTCAGAAACTTTGCCTTCATATATGTAGGCGATCATTATAAATGGAAAGAGGAGGATCGCAAAAAATAAAATAAATTTATTAAATACATATGATTATTATAATTTTTTATGCGCCATGCGTCGTTGGTCACTCACCTTTTTGCAGGCGCAGTATGAGTGGGCAAGCAATGTCGTCATGCCTAGTATGACAAGCGTGTACCAGTTCCGCCAGCGCGGATTCCATGCTTTGCAAATCCGCCAGTTTTTCGCGCACGTTTTTGAGCGTACGCTCGGCCACATTGCTGGCTGCATCGCAGTGCCTGCCGTCCTCAAGCCGTAGCAGTTCTGTAATCTCGGCCAGGCTGAAACCCAGGCGCTGAGCCATCTTTATGAAGCGCAAACGCGTTACGTCTGTGTTGCCATAACGGCGAATGCTGCCGCAAAACTTCTCCGGTTCGGGTAGCAGGCCCTTGCGCTGGTAGAACCTGATGGTTTCCACATGAACCCCCGCAGTCTTGGCAAATGCGCCTATGGTCAGGTTCTCGAAATATTCTTTCATAACGCTTGACTCCGTACTTGACTCCGGAAGTAAGCTTACACTGAGCGTGATAATCTTGAAAGGAGACATCCATGTTTGAGTTCTCCAATGGGCGCGGCGTCGCATTTTCCCCTTTGTTCCCGGCTCTGGCGGATATCAGCGGGCTGCATTCGTGGAACCGCAATTGCACCCACCTCTTGCCGGGAGGTGCGCCATGGCGCTGATCACCCGGATCGCGGATAAAGCCGGAGCGCTGGGCAGTCTCGTTTCCGCGATGGGTTGCGCGGCCTGTTTTCCGGCGCTTGCCAGCTTCGGCGCGGCCATAGGATTGGGTTTCATGAGTCAATACGAACGCCTGCTGGTCACGATCCTGCTGCCGCTATTCGCGGCGTTGGCTCTGGTCGCCAATGCTCTGGGCTGGTTTGCCCATCGACAATGGCGCCGTAGTTTGCTGGGCATGATCGGGCCAGCGATAGTATTGGCTGATACTTTGTTTTTGCGCGGCCACCCGTGGACGGCGAGTCTGCTTTATATCGGTTTGGCATTTATGATCGGCGTTTCCGTGTGGGATTTCATCTTGCCGGCGAACCGCCGCTGCGGGACAGATAGTTGTGAACCGCCGTTCAAAAACCACTGGCAACATCGCGCGGGGCGCGAGGGAAAAGGTGAGGTGAAATGATTTATTTGAAAATTGCCGGGATGACCTGTGACACGTGCGCTGTACATATCAAGCAAAGCCTCGAAAAAATTCCGGGCGTGCAATCCGCAGTGGTGTCTCATCCGCAGGGTACGGCACAGATCGTTACCACACCAGCGGCATCGTTGGATGCACTCATCGCTGCCGTGAGCGGAATCGGTTATCAGGCTGCCATCGCCGATACGGCGTCGGCGACGCTGCGAGCCGATCAACCTGACCAGACCGGCAGATCCGGTGACGTCTCGCACATCGCTGTCATCGGCAGCGGCGCCGCCGCCATGGCCGCCGCGTTGAAAGCGGTGGAGCAGGGCGCGCGGGTCACGCTTATCGAACGCGGCGTTGTGGGTGGCACTTGTGTCAATATTGGCTGCGTGCCGTCAAAAATCATGATACGCGCGGCGCACATTGCCCACCAGCGCCGCGTAAGCCCGTTCGATGCCGGTATTTCTGCCTGCCCTCCCACCATCTCACGCGAGCAGTTGCTCATCCAGCAGCAGGCGCGCGTCGATGAGTTGCGGCACGCCAAGTACGAGAACATTTTAAACGGAATTCCAACTATCGCCGTGTTGCATGGTGAGGCCAGGTTTAAAGACAGTCACCACCTTGTCGTGTCCATGAACGATGGCGGCGAACATACCGTGGCGTTCGACCGCTGCCTGATCGCAACCGGGGCCAGTCCGGCCGTGCCGATTATTCAAGGGTTGACGGAGTCGCCGTATTGGACTTCGACCGAGGCATTGGCGAGCGCGGGTATTCCATCCCGGCTTGCAATCCTCGGCTCGTCGGTGGTGGCGGCTGAGCTAGCCCAGGCCTATGCGCGGCTCGGCAGCAAAGTGACGATACTGGCGCGCCATTCTTTGTTTTATGGCGATGATCCAGCCATAGGCGAGACGTTGACTGCCGTGTTTCGCGACGAAGGCATCGAAGTGCTGGAGCGCACCGCGGTCAGTCATGTCGCCTTTGTCGACAACGAATTTGTGCTGACTGCAGACATGGGTCAAATACGGGCGGACAGGTTGCTCGTCGCCGCCGGGCGCGCGCCCAATACCGGAAACCTTGCGCTTGCGGCAGCCGGGGTCGCCATCGATGCACGGGGTGCAATCGTCGTCGACCGTTTTATGCGCACCAGCAGTCCAAACATTTATGCGGCCGGCGATTGCACCGATCAACCGCAATTCGTCTATGTCGCGGCGGCAGCGGGGAATCGCGCTGCGGTCAACATGACGGGCGGTGATGCAGGGCTAGACCTGAATACCGTACCGGCAGTGGTGTTTACCGACCCGCAAGTTGCCACCGTGGGTTACAGTGAAGCGCAGGCGCGCGAGGCAGGGATCGCTGTCGACAGTCGCCTGCTGACGCTGGATAACGTCCCGCGCGCGTTGGTTAATTTCGATACGCGCGGTTTTATCAAAGTGGTTGCCGAGGCAGCCACAGGTCGGTTGATCGGCGCACAGATCGTGGCGCCGGAAGCGGGCGAGGTCATCCAGACAGCGGCTCTGGCAATCCGGGCGGGAATGACCGTGCAGGAGCTGGCCGGTCAGTTGTTTCCTTACCTCACCATGGTCGAAGGGCTGAAGCTCGCCGCGCAGATTTTCGATCAGGACGTGACGCGACTTTCGTGCTGCGCCGGGTAGGGCGTCGTCATGCCGATTTCACCCAGGTATCCTTGAGGCCGACAGTGCGATTGAATACCGGCAGGCCGGGCTGGCTGTCGACGCGGTCGGCGACAAAGTAGCCGTGTCGCTCGAACTGGAAGCTGTCTTCGGCCGCCGCGTCAAGCAGAGCCGGCTCAAGGTAAGCGGTGATGATCTGCCTCGACGCGGGGTTCAGGTCCAGCAGATAGTCTCGGTCGTCGGCGCCCGGCTGCGGCACGCTGAACAGGCGATCGTAGAGCCGGACTTCGGCTGCCCTTGCATGCGCGGCAGACAGCCAATGAATATTGCCCTTGACCTTTACGCTGTCCGAACCCGGAGTGCCGGACCGGGTTTCGGGCAGATAATTGCAATGCACCGCAAGTAATTCGCCTTGCGGACCGTAATCCGCGCCAGTACATTCGATAACATAAGCGTAACGCAGGCGTACCTTGTTGCCGGGGAACAGGCGGAAATAGCCTTTGCTGGGGGATTCCATATAATCGTCGCGCTCTATCCAAAGTTCTCGGGACAACGGCACTTCGCGCTTGCCCAGTTCCGGCTTGAGCGGATGATTGGGTGCGAAACAGGTTTCATCGTGCTGTTCGGGATAATTGTCGATAATCAGTTTTATCGGGTCCAGCACTGCGATCCGGCGTTCTGCGCACAAATTCAGATCTTCGCGCATGCATTCTTCGAGCACGCTCATTTCTATCCATGAATCGGCCTTGGCAACGCCGATGCGCTCGGCGAACAAACGGAATCCTGCCGCCGTAAATCCGCGCCGGCGCGCGCCGGCCAGCGTGGGCAGGCGAGGGTCGTCCCAGCCGTCGACGATGCCTTGTTCGACCAGGCCAATCAGCTTGCGTTTGGATAACACCACGTAGGTCAGATTCAGGCGCGCAAATTCGATTTGCTGGGGATGCCAGCCAATGACCGGGTGCAACTGATCGAGCACCCAGTCGTATAGCGGACGATGGTCTTCGAATTCCAGTGTGC
>DAICZK010000145.1 GCA_027311185.1 Sulfuriferula sp. | reverse complement strand
GTACAGCTCTATGCCGGGAATGCGGGTTTCTTCGCCCGTGGCCGTGTTGAATACAAAGTCATCGTATGCATCGGGCAGATGCATGATGTAACCCTCGATAGACGGACGATAGCCTTCGCGTCGCTCGAAGTCGCCGCTGGTAGGCCGCATGAAAAAGTCCCGGCCCCACAAAGCACGCAAGTACATGCCTATGCGGCGCTGTACGTCGATAAATAGAGTGCCTTTGCGTTCTCGTTGCAGCACGCCTGTGGATTCAGGGCTTTCCAGACTGAAATACCTGAGCTGGTCGTCGAAACTGTTTTTGTGCGCCTGCGCGCCCCATAACGCCCAGCGCCGTAAACCGCCCAACGTGAGTTGGCCCAGCAGGGTTCCGAGGTGATCCAGCATCGGGCGTACCCCGCGTGGTGCCTGCGCGAGCAGCGTGTCCAGCAAATGCAGGTACCCCCGAAACAATTCAGGGTCGCCCAGCCGCGCCGCCGCCACCGGACTGCTGGAAAAAATCAGGGCAATGACCGTAGCGCTGGTTTTGGAGTACATTCTGATCGCAGCGGCAAGCAGATCGCTCACTGCATCTTCACCCAGTTCGCGCGCCACTGCCGGTGCGCTCTGGATAAACGACACCACCAAATCCGTGCCGCGTCCCAGCGACTTTAGCCCGGTTGCACCGCGCAGGTAGTAATTTTCCAGCCCGCGGGGGCTGAACACCCGCGCCGCTTCGCCCCAGGAGGCGCGCAGCACTTCCTCGGCATGCTCGCCGAGCTCGTCCAATATGTCCTGATATTTGTCAAGTTCAACCGCCATCTGTCAACTCCGATACTAGTGCCGTGGCCTGATGTCAGTTCGCGTTCGCCTGATAGCTTGCGCCGTGTACCTCGGGCGGAAACTAGCTCTGCGGATAACTCACATGACGCGATAGTGTTTTCAAAAGAACGTACTTACCGCCGCGTCCAGCGCATCGCGCATATCAGGATCGTCGGTAATCGGACGTACCAGCGTCATGCGACAAGCCGCCATAGGATCGACGCCGCTGGCGATCAGGCTGCCGGCATAAATCAGCATGCGCGTGGAAATACCCTCGTCTAGCCCGTGACCCTTGAGGTTACGCGCGCGCTCGGCGATCGACACCAGCTTGCCGGCAACTTCGAGACTCACTCCGGTTTCGTGAGTAACAATCTCGGTTTCAATGTCGTGGGCAGGATAATTGAAATCCAGCGCGCCAAAACGCTGCTTGGTGGACTGTTTCAAGTCCTTCATCAACGACTGGTAACCGGGATTATAGGAAATCACCAGTTGAAAATCAGAATGTGCCTTGATCAGTTCGCCCTTTTTTTCAAGCGGCAATACGCGACGGTTATCAGTCAGCGGATGGATCACCACGGTGGTATCCTGACGCGCCTCGACCACTTCGTCGAGATAACAGATCGCGCCATAACGCGCGGCAATGGCCAGCGGACCATCCTGCCAGCGGGTGCCGTTGGCATCGAGCAAGAACCGCCCGACCAGGTCGGACGCGGTCATGTCTTCGTTACAGGCCACGGTAATCAGCGGCCTGCCGAGTTTCCAGGCCATGTATTCGACAAAGCGGCTTTTGCCGCATCCGGTCGGGCCTTTGAGCATCATCGGCATGCGTACCGAATAAGCAGCTTCGTACAACGACACTTCATCTGCAACCGGCCGATAGTAAGGTTGTTGTTCGATCCGGTATTGACTAATCACGTCATTCATTATGGTTTCCTTGAGTTGGCAGCACAGATGCCGACTGAATAAATTATAAACAGCCGCTTAATCAGGCCAGACACGGCTAGGGTGCAGCATGCCGGATGAGCCGGCATCACCGGTTGCAGGCTTGACTGCCTTCCGTTTCGCCACAGGCTTGGCAGCGCTTGGTGCCGGTGCGACTGGCGTAGCAACTGATTGGGTGTTGGGCGCCTCCACGACAGTAGGTGCCGTAGCCTGCTGCGCCCTGACCTGGCGCACGCCTTGTGCAAGTTTTGATCCCACTTTCCTTACAGACATAAAATTTCCTTTATGATCGCTTCAATGTCCGACACGGCCAATTGGCCGCGTTTACCCATGCCGTAGACGCTCCGACCTTCCACCGCAGCGCTGCGATAAGCCGCGCGCCGCTGCATCCCGGCAACCAGCACAGGCACATCAAATTCAGCCACTGCCTCGCGCATATCGCGCGACAATGCATTGCGCGATTCCAGTTGATTGAGCACCAGAAAAGCGCGCAAGCCAGGGTTGTGCTGTCTGGCGATATTCACCGAAGCTGCCATGTCCACACTCGCCCAAAGATCAATGGCCGAAGGCAGCACCGGGATCAACACCCAATGCGCCACACGCATGACAGCTGTAACCGCGGCGCTTTGAGCGGTCGGCGGGCAGTCCACTACTACATACCGATGTTTGCTCGCCAACCTGCCGAGCGCCATTTCGGGGTCGCTACCCAATTGCGTAACCGCCGGAAGATCAGAGCCGTCTCCTCCCATCCCTACCCACTGAGTAAGAGAGCGTTGAGGATCGGCATCGACCAGGTGGACGGAACCGCGCAATGCCAGGCCTGCCGACAAATTCAGCGCCAGCGTGGTTTTTCCGGACCCGCCTTTCTGGTTGATGACTGCAATGATATGATTTTCCATGACAGCTCCATCCACACCTGTTTCTATCGCTAACGCTAAAGTCGCCCTATTCTATCCACTGCGTGCTCAATTCTATTTTTTTGCCGTCAATGCCTGCATATCGGCAATAAAAGTAGAGTTTCGCTCGCGCAGAGCAGCCTGCCCTTCGCTATCGATACTGATATTGGCGTAGGTTTTGCCGAAGCTCACATCGGGATAATAAGCCTCGCGCCTGGATAATTCTGCCAGATCATCCAGAAACTGCCGGGTCTCGGCATAACTGCCAAAATCAAACCGCTGATTAAGCGGCGCAACGCGCTCCTGATTACCTGGCGCGCCCGCATTCGTTATGTTGACGTCACTCATCGCACCGCTCCTTCCCCAATTTCCGTCAGCATTCGATCCAGCTCACCCAGGTGACCCAACTCGTCTTGCAAAATATCAGCGCACAGCGCCTGTGTCTCGCTATCGCGTATTCGTGTGCAGTAGTGCACCGCTTCTTCGTACAGGTGAATCGCCTCAATTTCGAGATTGCGGTCGATCTGCAACATCTCCTCCACACTACGTCCGGTGCGCACCGCCGGCAATAGGGTGGCATTGCAAGGAATGCCCAACATTAGCATCCTTGTCATCAGACGTTCGGCATGCACCAGTTCTTCATTCACGTCCGCACGCATCCGTGCGCTCAACTCAGCCAGGCCCCACAGATCGGCCAGCTTCGACTGCATCAGATACTGTTGCACTGCCGCCAGCTCGTGACTGAGGGCGCGTGTAAGATACCCGCTCAAACGTGGATCCGGATACATAGCCATACCTCCATTCGACTCAAGCGCCGGTCTTAGCTGAGATCGCTTTCATTGGCGCTCATGCTGCCATCGGGCGAGGCTGGCAAAATATTTTCCACCTCGGAGTGCACGCGGGCGATGATATGCGCCGCCACCAGACCATCGCCCACGCGTTCGCACGCATCGGCTCCGGCTCGTACCGCCGCGTTCACCGCACCGGTTTCGCCGCGCACCAGCACCGTGACGTAGCCGCCGCCCACAAACTGGCGCCCTACCAGACGAACTTCCGCCGCTTTGGTCATCGCGTCAGCCGCTTCGATTGCCGGCACCAAACCACGAGTTTCGATCATACCCAGTGCTATTCCGCCTATAGTCGCCATTTTCACTACTCCTTGTCTGCTTCAGTTAATTTTTATAAACTGCTTTACGCCGAAGCGTCAGGCAGGATATTTTCCACTTCAGAGTGTACGCGGGCGATGATGTGCGCCGCTACCAGACCGTCGCCTACGCGCTCGCACGCATCAGCTCCGGCACGTACCGCTGCGTTCACCGCACCAGTCTCGCCGCGCACCAGCACCGTGACGTAACCACCGCCCACAAACTGGCGCCCTACCAGACGGACTTCCGCCGCTTTGGTCATCGCGTCAGCCGCTTCAATCGCTGGCACCAGACCGCGGGTTTCAATCATGCCCAGTGCAATTCCGCTTATATTTGCAGTTGCCATCTTCACTACTCCTTTTATTAAATTAAAAAAACCTACTTACTCACCGTCGCCGGCATCCCATGCATCAATAATTCCGCAGATGGTCAGATCCGTCAGCGTAGCCTTGTTGCCGCTAGCGATGCGAGCGGCAGAACCGCCTGTCGTGATCACCCACTTTCCGGGCGGAACGCCGACTGGGTCGCACGCCACGCTAAGCTTGCCTCTGCCGTCATCCAGCACTCTTAGCGATGCGTTCTGC
>DAICZK010000144.1 GCA_027311185.1 Sulfuriferula sp. | reverse complement strand
ATCCGTTAAAGACCACATTTCAGCTTTCCTTGGATTTGATTGTCTCGAACCCTGAATCCACAACACCCACTTTCTTTATAAGGTGTCATAGTGACAAAGGTATACATGCTTGGCCAATTGTTTGGCTTTTGGACACATATAAAATGATTTTTTCAGATCGCTTGGCCACTGATTGTATGGTAACGACATATCATCACCCGGATTAAAAACAATTTCAGCCTCCGCTACCGGATTGATTCCAAATCCACCTCCAATTTCTTCTTCATAGCAAACGGTGGCACTCTGACCCGGCTTAAGCGGATTCAGGCACAACTGAGGAAACCACGCATACAAATGCCCTTTTATGGGCATTTCCAGCACAATGCCAGTAACCATAGCCGTGAAAACAATCAATAAATAAATTATTGCCCTCATGTGCAAACGTTTGAAAATCGTATAAAAAACAAGCACAAAACCGTATATTGCAACGATGAAACTCACAAATCCAACAAAATAAGCCAAGATCATGACCCAATCGTCATCAACGCGGTATTCATCCGACATGGAACTGGAATAATAAACATCCAGCGCAAAGCTTGCGAGCAACAGCAAGGTCGCCACCAGATAAATGATCCGTACAATTTTCGTGTGGCGCATACACCCACCTCCTGTCTTCAATTCCACTGTATCCCCAATATCATCAGCCAAGCTGCCTTTGGCCATATTGAACTCCCAGTCCACGACCTCCAAAATCAACCACCATACAGTTCCAATATCAGATAAATAGCCGTGCCAGCCGTTGCGCTGGAACGTCACCAAACTGTTGTTCCAGATCGTCTGGCCGTTGACTTACTGGCAATGATAATTCATTTCCGCGATTATAAACAATTGAAATCACCCGGGCATGAAAATCCCCACCTTCTATCCTACGATCAACAAATAAACCGTTGTGGTCGTCAATGAACGCTGGAGCGGCGACTTCGCAAAAAACAAGCCCGACAGCCAATTTCACCAGACTAGCTGCAACTAGCCAGTTTTATTTGCGCAGACGCAAATACACCTCGGGCAATTTCTTCGGCAAGTCGTCGATATGATCCAGGATCAGGTAATGCCCAGCGCCGAAAATCTGCGGCAGGTATTGACTGCCTGCGGCGTCGAGTGTGATGCAGAACAGATGCACGCCCGCGTCGCCCGCTTCCTTGACGGCCATGCGCGTATCTTCCTGCAGATAGCGCTCGTCGCCGCCATCGTCGTAATCGGCCGGACGACCGTCGGAGAGAATCAATAACAGGCGCCGCGTGGCAGGTGCGCGATCGAAACCGGCTACAGCATGCCGTATCGCTGCCCCCATGCGCGTCGCCAGGCGCCCCGACAAGCCGCCCAGTACGGCACGGGCATGGGCGGTGAGGCGCTCGTCGAAACCTTTGATCGTATAATAACTGACGTTATCGCGGTATTTGGAGGCAAAGCCTGCCAGGCTGTACGGGTCGCCGACTTCTTCCATGCTCTCTGCAAACAACAGCATGCCCGCGCGGATACGGTCGACGACTTTTCCGCCGCCCTCAGTGCTCGATTGCATGATGGAGGTCGACAGATCTGCCAGCAGCAGTACCGCCGTATCGCGATGCTTAACGACGCGCTGGCGGTAAATATTGGCCTGCGGCGACATCCTCGCGCGTTTTTCGACCACATACGCGATACTGGCCTCCAGATCCAGCTCGTCGCCGTCGAGCTGTCGCCGTAGCGGCGCCATGCGCGTCGGCTTCTGCGATTGAATCGCCCGCTTTAGTCGCTTCAAGGCCGGCGCGTATTGGGTCAACAGCCGGGTGGCTTCGTGCTCGTCCAGTTCGGCGAGCTGCTTTTCCTGTACCCAGGCCCAATTACGTTTATAGCGATTATCGCGATAGTCCCATTCCGCATACGGCTTGCCTTTCTCGCTGTATTCCGCGCCTTTGGCGTGACCCAGCACGTGGGCCGGTTGCGGAATGCCGACCCCGACCCGGCCGCCGGAACCTGCCGTTTCTTCAGGCGGAATGTCGAAATCGGGGTCGTCGCCCGCGGCGTGTTTGGGGATTTCTTTTTGCTCGGGGTTGGGTTTGATTTCCTGGTTCTTGACGATGTCGTCCTTATCTTCCGTGCCCGTGCCGAATTCGGCCTGATCCAGCGTGCGCCGCGGGTAAACCGGGCGTGCGGCATTCGGCGCGCGACCCGGGATAAAGGCGAAATCACGCTCCTTGAGCGCAATCGGGGGCAGGGTAGTATTGTTATACAAATCGTTGGCGATCCCGAAGGCATCAACTATGCTCGCGTCGTCGCGCAATAGCGGGCGCAAGGCGTCGCAGGCCGGATCAGGCGGCGCGCCGTCGATTATCCACGCCAGCGCCTGCCGCGCCCAGACAAAATATGCGCCGGCCGCGCCTTCGACCGGCTCGGCGGCAATCGCCGCATTGAACATGCGCTGCCAGTAATTCGGAATGCGCCGGCCGATTTGCGCATCCACGCGCGTATCCTCGCAGATGTCGAAAATCAGCTGAAAACGGATCATATCGTCGCCGTAAGCCGCAAACAAAGGCCGCCAGGTAATGCGCTGATCGGCGTCCAGCGGCGGATGCTCGCGCCCGACCTCGCGGAACAAGGCTTCGATGTAACGCCGCTCGTAGGAGTGAAAAACCAGATGCCCGGCCGCGTGCAGCACCGCCAGCATCGCTGTTTCGCGGTCGGGCAAAGCCATCGGCAGATACAGCGCGTCGCCATCGGTCTCGACGAAAGGCCGCCCCTGGTCGGGCGACCATTTACTCTCCAGCAAATCGAAGGACTCGCCGTACCAGGCGTACAAGACTAACTGCAATAGCCGCTGATGCTCGGGAGTACGGAAACCGGGCAGATTCTCCAGCAGCAACGCCATGCTTTCTTCCGATTCGAGGCGGAAAAAAGCTTCGCCCCGCAAACGCCCGGCCTGCAATATATCGGCGCCGCGCTTTGCCCACGGCAGGACAGCCCCGATACCCAGCAGATTGCGCACGCGTATCGCGCCGCCCAGATAAGTGCCGAGCGCGAGGCGGCGCTTGCCGAACAGCTCCAGACTCGGCAGCACCAGCTCTTCTATGCCCGCTATACCGTGGCCGCCTTCGAGTTCAGGCACCGGGCAACGGAAGTACGCAACCCCCGAATCCAGATGCCGGGCGCACCAGTCCAGCCCCAACGCCGCCCACCGTGCCTCGCCCTCGACGCCCAGGCTCTGGTAGGCGTCGGGCAGTTGCGCCATGTATCCGTCCACCGCCTTCCACGAACCACGCCAGGCGAGGAACTCCAATGCCTGTTGCGTCCACGGCAACACCGCGCCGCTGGCGCGACACGCGACCTCGCTGCCGCGAATAAATGCCTTGCCCGCGTCCCGGTCGTGCTCGAACAAAGCCTTGCACGCCAGCACCCATTCGAGCGTAACCTCGTCGCCGTAAGGTTCGATTGCGCTCAAGGCGGCCTGGGTGTCGCGGTGAGCGACAAAACTGATATGTTCCAGATCAGCCAGAACCTGCTGTATCTCGGCGAGTATCGTTGAATTGTCCATAATTCGGAACCCGCAGTTACTTGGGCGCCGCAGGTACAATACACATGTCGAACCTGCTACGCAAAATGTGCACGAATAATCTCCAGCAACGCCTCAGCGAGTTCGGGGTCATCGGTCACCGGGCTGACCAGCGCGGCCTTGCAGGCCTCGGTCGGGCTGATACCCGCCGCAATCATGTTCGCGGCATAGACCAGCGCGCGCGTTGAGGTCACCTCGTCCAGCCCGTGATCCTTCAAGGTGCGTGCGCGACGCCCCGCCGCGACCAGCGGTTCGATCTGCGCTACCGCCAGTTCGGGGACTTCGTTGCGGATAATTTTGCGCTCGATGATCTCGCTCGGATAATTGAAATCTATGCCGATAAATCGCTGTTTGGTAGAGGGTTTCAGATCTTTCAATACGGTCTGATAGCCCGGATTGTACGAAATCACCAGCATGAAATCCTCATGCGCCTCGATCTCCTGGCCTTTTTTCTCCAGCGGCAATTGCCGCCGGTGATCGGTCAACGGATGGATGATGACGGTGCTATCGGTACGCGCCTCGACGATTTCGTCGAGATAACAGATCGCGCCAGCCTTGACGGCGCGCGTCAGCGGGCCATCCTGCCATACGGTCTGTTCGCCTTCGAGCAGAAAGCGCCCGACCAGATCCGAGCTAGTCAAATCTTCGTGGCACGACACGGTGACCAGAGGCCGCTTGAGCCGCCACGCCATGTATTCGAGAAAACGCGTCTTGCCGCAACCGGTCGGCCCCTTGAGCATGACCGGCAGCCGTTTGCCATATGCCGCCTCGAAAATTTCTATTTCGTTGTATTGCGCTTCGTAATACGGCCCGCTCGCGCTGTCTTCGAC